>JBGSVR010000271.1:0-21495 GCA_041752855.1 Thermosynechococcaceae cyanobacterium | reverse complement strand
TTGTACGGGGCAAGCCAGGGGATGGGCTGGGTTACGGCGTGGGGCTGCGCGTCAAGACACCCATTGGCCCTGTTCGGCTTGACTATGGCTGGACGATTGATGGTGGCAGCCGCTTCCAGTTTGGTTTTGGTGAGCGCTTCTAAAGGCATGACGGTTAAGATCATGGATTTAATAACCCCCAACTTTGACCCTCTCCCCCAGCCCCTCTCCCAGAACGAGAGAGGGGAGTAAGAATCTTTTCCCCCTTCTCCTGCTCTGGGAGAAGGGGCTAGGCGTTGCCCTGAGCTTGCCGAAGGGGGATGAGGGAGTGCAAAGCGCATCGCTGCTAAGCAATTCTTCTAGATTATTTAATTCATGATCCTTAGCAGCTTAGCGTCAGCACTTTTATCGCCCTATCAGCACACCCTCTCATCGGTTATTTGTCAGAGCGGCATTGGTCTGCATACGGGGGAGCAGGTCGAAGTGAAAATTCTGCCTGCACCTGTGGATGCAGGTCGGTATTTTGTGCGAACGGATATCCTCTCTGGCGCTGTCATCATTCCGGCTCATATTGATGCGCTCCATCAAACGGTTCTTTCGACAGAGCTATCGACAAGCGGGGTTGCCGTTAGAACGGTGGAGCATCTCTTGGCGGCGCTTGCAGGGGTAGGCATTGACAATGCTCGCATTGAAGTCAATGGCCCTGAGATTCCGCTGCTAGATGGCTCTGCCCAAGATTGGGTGGCGGCTATCTTAACGGCTGGATGGATGATGCAGCCTACACTGCGAGGTGAGTATGTGCTGGAATCTCCTATTACGGTGCAGAAAGGCGATGCGTTTGTGACGGCAGTTCCAGCGGAGCAATTGCGCTTAACCTACGGAATTGATTTCTCGAATGCTGCCATTGGGCAGCAGTGGCACAGCATTACTGCGGCAGAGTTTGTGACTGAAGCTGCACCCGCACGAACTTTTGGATTTGCTGAAGAGGTTGAAAAATTACGTGCGGGGGGGCTAATCAAAGGTGGTAGTCTAGAAAATGCTTTGGTGTGTAGCAGCAGTGAAGGATGGCTAAATCCTCCTTTGCGATATGCCAATGAACCCGTCCGCCATAAGCTGCTGGACTTAATGGGAGATTTAAGTCTGCTCGGCGTTTTACCCAAAGCACATATTTTGGCCTACAAAGCCAGTCACGCGCTCCATACACAATTGGTTCATCGTCTTGCCCAATTGCGGTAGCTGCTTGGGTTAAGCCCAAGCATTAAGGCTTTCTGATTTTTACCCGATTACTGTCACATTGACCATGCCAACGTTAACCTCCGCTTCTGCTTCAGCAGCATCTTCTACGACGACAGAGAGTCCTGAGGTGCCCAGCATTCTGACAATTGAGCAAATTCAGGCGCTTTTACCCCATCGCTATCCGTTTTTGCTCGTTGATCGCATTATTGAAAACCTTCCTGGTGAGCGAGCCGTCGGCATTAAGAATGTGACGGTGAATGAGCCTTTTTTTCAGGGGCATTTTCCAGGGCGACCCATCATGCCAGGGGTACTCATTGTGGAAGCGATGGCGCAGGTGGGCGGCATTGTGCTGCTTCAGATGGCAGACCTTAAGGATAAGCTGTCTCTGTTTGCCGGAATTGATAAGGTGCGGTTTCGCCGTCCGGTGGTTCCAGGAGATCAGCTTGTGATGACGGTTGAGCTGATCTGTATTAAGCAAAAGCGGTTTGGCAAAATGCAGGCTCGCGCTGTCGTTGACGGGCAGTTGGTTTCTGAGGGTGAACTGATGTTCTCCCTGGTAGATTAGTTTTTGGTGCGGAAAGCTGCGGTGTTAGCCGCGACGTCACCATGACCCGTCAGATTCACGCGACTGCAATCATTCACCCCAACGCGCAGTTGGCACAAGGGGTTGAAGTGGGGCCTTATGCGGTCATTGGCGATCGCACGTCCATCGGCGCTCATACCCGCATCGGTGCCCATGTTGTCATTGAAGGCAACGTTCAGATTGGGGCAGATAACCAGATTTTTCCTGGGGCAGCTATCGGGTTAGCGCCCCAGGATGTTTCCTATCAGGGGGCAGAATCTTGGGTTAAGATTGGCGATCGCAACCAAATTCGTGAGTATGTGACCATCCACCGACCCACTCAGGCAGAGGCCGTCACCCACATTGGGGACGATAACTTTTTGATGGCCTACGCCCACGTCGCCCATAATTGCCACATTGAAAACAACGTCACCATTGCCAATGCCGTGGGGTTAGGCGGGTATGTCTATGTGGAGTCCAGCGCCGTTATTGGTGGGATGACAGGGGTTCATCAAAAGGTGCGTATTGGTCGTCTCGCGATGATTGGCGGCATGAGCCGGATTAACCGAGATGTGCCGCCCTATATGCTCATAGAAGGCAACCCTGCGCGCGTGAGGGGAATCAATACCATCGGCCTAAAGCGCAGCGGTATCGCCGCAGACAGCCCTGCGTTTAAAGAGCTGAAGAACGCCTATCACCTGCTGTATCACTCAGATATCCCCTTTGCGAAAGCGCTAGAGCAGCTTATGCAAAGGGCATCGGGAGATCCTTTAGGGCATCTCTGTTCGTTTTTGCAGCAGGCTCAAAGTTCCGGTCGGCGCGGTGTCATTTCAGGGCGAGGGCAAAACGGACGGGGGAGCTTTGGCAATGGTCAAGACGATGACTAAAACGTTCCGTCTTTTGATCAGCACAGGCGAAGTCTCTGGCGATCTTCAGGGAAGCTTTTTAATTCAGGCGCTCCATACTGCCGCCTCAAAACGCGGGTGGTGTCTCAACATTGATGCCTTGGGCGGTACTCGAATGCAGCAGAGCGGAGCAACGCTACTGGCGGATACCACCAGTTTGGGTGCCATTGGTCTCATTGAGTCTTTGCCCTATGTTAAGTCTGTGCTAACGCTTCAGCGACAGCTCAAGCAGCATCTCAAAACTTCGCCGCCAGACCTTACCCTGCTCATTGACTATCCAGGGTCTAACGTGCCTTTAGCGGGGTACCTTAAAAAACGCTACGGCTGCCCTATTCTTTATTACATTGCCCCTCAAGAGTATGTTTGGGCTTTTAGTAAAGGCACCACGCGCAAAATTGTAGACTTTACCGATCAGATTCTGGCAATTTTTCCGCAAGAGGCGAAATACTATGCCGAGAATGGCGCTGCTGTGGAGTGGGTTGGGCACCCTCTCGTGGACGCAATGGCGAAACTGCCAACCCGTAACCAAGCCCGTGAACAGTTAGGGATTCCGGCGCAGCAAAAGGCGATCGCCCTTCTACCCGCCTCGCGTACCCAGGAGTTGCGGTATATCTTCCCTGTTTTGGCGCAGGCCGCTCAGCACATTCAGGCACAGGTTCCCGACGCCCACTTTTGGATTCCGGTCGCCCTACCGCAGTTCCGAGAACCCATTAAGGCGGCAGTTGAACAGTTTGGGCTGCAAGCCACCTTGAGCGAGAATCCGCAGCTTATTCTCGCCGCAGCTGATTTATGCATTGGTAAATCTGGCACCGCCAACCTAGAGGCCGCGCTGCTAAACGTGCCGCAAATTGTGGTGTACCGTATCCATCCCTTCAACGGCTGGCTTTACCGCAAACTTCTGCGCTTTAAGGTGCCCTATATTTCTCCCGTCAATCTGGTGCAAAATGCTGCTGTTGTGCCAGAACTTGTACAAGAGGATGTTACACCACAGGCCATTACACAACTCGCCTTAGAACTTTTACAGCCCTCCGCAGCTCGAACTCAGATGCTTCAGCAGTATGGGGAGTTGACCGCACAATTAGGTAGCCCTGGAGCCGTTGGGCGGGCGGCTGAGATCATTCTTAATCATCTAGCACAAAATCATCTGGCATAAACGCTTCAAACCCAAGCAGCGTATCTTGAGAATTCATGACAGATTGAATCGACATAAGTGCGCTGGCTAAAGACTGCTGCGAAACGGGACGCATATCTAAGATCTGGAGCAATGACCTGACTTTTGCAACCACATCAACCAGGTTAGAAAATAAATTTTCTTCAGGGAACGCCGCCACTAAATTTACTGCCCCTTGATGGATAGCCCACTGTCGTTCTGAAGGGGGTACGTCAATTCGAGTTCCACTGGTGAGGATAATCTTGAGCTGTGGATATGCGCCATGGCACCACCGGCAAAAGCTGTAGGGGTTGGGACGCAGGATGGTCATATCGACCAGCAAAAGATCAGGGAGCGATCGCCCAGACTGTGCCCGTTGCTCAATCATCTGCTGTAAATCAATATCAGCATTTAAGTTAACAAGCTTAATTCCCTGAGATTTAAGGGCTGCACGCCAGATATTGCCCTGGTACTCAGACGCCTGCATTAGTAAGACAGTCTTGGGAGAAGGATCTGAAGTTTCCGCCGCAATCTGCTGCATTGGCAGCTTTTCTTGGAGCTGCGTGGTCATTTCAGGGATATAAAACTGAAATTCAACCTCGGTTCGACCAATGGTGAGTAGATCTCCATTACTGAGACGAACGGGCATGGTCACACGCTGCCCATTTACAAAAGACCCATTGCCACTGCCCAGATCCACCAAATAATAGCTGCCGTTATCTAAAAGCTGAATTTCGGCATGATTCCGAGACACCCATCGGTCTGAAAGCACCACGGTACTGTCAAGACTGCGACCCATACTCCAAGACTTTCCTTCCCTCAACGTAATATAAGTCTCTCGTGGAGCCTCATGTACCACAAGGGTCGGGGAATGAACGGAAGAGGGACTTATACTGGGCGTAGTGGCTAAACTATGCCGATCAAGCAAAGACAGCAAATCGCCGGGTGGAGAAACAGGAGAGAGAAATAGACCCTGTCCATAATCACACTTCATGGCCTGAAGCTGTGCAATTTGGGGTTCAGTTTCAATGCCTTCTGCAATCACTCGAAGCCCAAGCTGATTGCCCAAGTCGAGCATAGAGGCGACAGCCTCTAAGTTATTCCCTAGTTTCATCTCACTAATAAAAGAGCGATGAATCTTAAGGTGGCTAATGGGCAAATGACTTAAGTCTCCAAAGGCAGAAAACCGACGACCAAAAGCATCTAAACAGAGATCAATGCCTAGGTTGCGTAGAGGCTTTAGCTTAGCCGTAGAAGTCCCGATATTTTCAGCAAATAGTCGCTCATTGACCTGAATCATGAGGCAGTGCGTGGGTAAAGTGAGACGACTCAACGTTTGATGTACCCGCTGTCCAAACTCTTCAGCTTCTAGCTGTGGCGCAAATAGAGTGACAGACATAAAGAGCGATTCAGCCGATGGGTAGCGCAGCCGCCAAGTCTGAAGCTGTTCGCAGGCTGACTTTAAAGCCCACCAGCCGATGGATGCAATGAGTCCGGTTTCTTCTGCCAGGGGTAAAAATTCAGGCAGCGCCAACAGTCCCCGCTGGGGATGATCCCAATATATTAATGCTTCAAATCCGGCCAGTTGGCGAGATGGCAGGCGATGGATGGGCTGATAGTGCAGAATCAGCTCCTGTTGCTCTATTGCGCGTCTTAGCTCTGTTTCAAGCGCCAGTTGCGCGAGGGCATCGGCATGCATTGTGGGCGCAAAGAGGTCATAGCGTCCTTTTCCGTTTGCTTTGGCACGATAGAGGGCGATATCTGCGTTGCGCAGTAGTTCATCGGGCTGTTGCTCTGGCCCAGAACTGAGCGCGATGCCAATGCTGGCAGACGTATAGATTTCATGGTCAGAAAGGTTGAAGGGCTGGCTCAGTTGACTGAGGATGCGATCGCTGACCTGAATAGCGTCCTTGACTTCTACAACATTGGGCAGCAGTACTGTAAATTCGTCTCCGCCAAAGCGAGCAACGGTATCCCCAGGGCGCAGACAGTCGTTGAGTCGCTCAGCTACGGCGGTTAAAAGCTGATCTCCGACGATATGGCCTAGGCTGTCATTGACGACCTTAAAGCGATCTAAATCTAAGAATAAAACGGCAAAGCCTGTCTCAGGGTAACGCTGATAGTTTTGGTATGCGTGCTGAAGCCGATCGGTAAACAAGACGCGGTTGGGTAGCCCCGTCAGGCTATCGTGCATGACATCATGCAAAAGTTGGGTTTCAATGGATTTGCGATCGGTAATGTCATAAAGGGTGCCTGTTGTGCCTATTACCTGCCCTTCGACATCATAGAGCGGTTGACAATGAGCCTCGACCCAGCGAGTCTCGCCTGTTTTGGTGACATAGCGCAGTGGGGGATAGGCGGACTCTGGGGGCGCAGCTATCGCCGCTGGTGACTGGTTGAGGACAGCAGCAAACGCTTCTTGCTGCGCCAGAGTATCTTCGGGGTGGATGAAGTTTTGCCAGCGTTGCCCCAAGGTTTCTTCAACGGAAAACCCCGTAAGCGTTGCCCAAGCAAGATTCAAAAATGTCCAGGTTCCATCTCTATCGGTTTGAAAAATGACGTCTTGGATCCGATCTAAGACCGTGGGAGCGTTGAGGATAGGAGGCAAAGCTGCTGCCTGATGAGTCGCAAAGAATGCTGTAGGGGTGTTGTCTGATGAGTCTGAAGGAATCTGATCTAGAGCATCGGCCTGCTCTGTAGGGGTCTGTTCTGTGATAGTGCCAATCAGACGAATCGGGTCGCCTGACGCATTGCGCATGACAATCCCGCGATCGCACACCATTAGATACTGATCATTCAGGCGACGCACACGATAGGTTAGCGTAAACTCTCGATGATTTTGAGTCTCTTGTTCTAGGAAGATTTCGAGTTCGGGTCGATCTTCAGGATGTACCCGATTGAGCCACCAAGCGAGGGAGGGAGCCACTTCAGACTCGTCATAACCCAACAGGTTTACAATGCCCTGGGTACGCAGCATCTGCCGCTGTTCAAGGTCAAGATCATAGATGATGCCGCGCAGTCCTAGCGCCGTAAGATCGAGGCGTTCTTGCACCTGATATTCACGCTGAGCCAGTTGGATATACGCCAAAATGGATGCCACAGTTGCGGCTACGCTGCTGAGCCAATGAATGACATATTTTTCGACGGGCTGGCAGTCTGGATGCGCCAGGGTTAAAACCCCGACCATCTCTTGCTGATAGAGGAGCGGTACGCTAACAACCGTACAAAAGCGATCGGCAAATAGCTCAATACCTTTGAGTTGAGGGATAACGACTGGGTCTAGCGCCTCAGACCAGACGGTAGGCTCTTGGGTGATAATCACCATGCCCGATAGGGTCTGCTGCGCGAGGGGAATGGGCTTATGTTTGGCGGAGGGCGCTATACCATAAGCTGCAACAATCTCTAAGGTTTCGGCTTCTGCGTTGAGCTGCTCTACAAAAGCCAGCGGAAAACCAAAGGTTTCGGCGATCACGGCAACGACAGTCTCTAGCTGCTCAAGGGGCGAGAGCATGCTGGTGCTTTGGCGCTCAGCTAAAGATTGAAAAGCCAGCAAGACACGACTACCTAAAGCCCAATGTTGACCTAGGTGTGCTTCAACCTCTGGATCAAAGGCTGAGGAAGGAATAGATTTCAGGGCGCTTTGAAGCGCTTTGGTTAAGTTTGAAATCATCGGGTTTCGAGAACTGTTCAGTGCTTCTGCTTAACGACCTTTGGAGTCAAATCTCAATCTTTCAGAACTTTTTAGATTTATCTCAGGAAAAGAAGGTAATCCATAGAAAGCTATGGTGCCCTTTTTGAGCAGATAAATGAACGGCGAAAGATTAAGCTTTTCAAGGCTCTAGAACAGTTTTGAGTCTCTCCTGCTCGGATAAATCTTGACGTTGTCAGTACACAACTAATACACATTCTTCTCACTCAACACCTGGCAAAGCTTTTGTCTATGCATGTAGATGCGACTTTTATGCAGGCAATAGGGTAAGTTTTTATAAGGATAATGCCTAAATGTCAGAAATACCAGCAAAAACGAGTTTGATTTCGCATATTTTGCCTGATTTTTAGATAAAGTGACCGTTGCGTTTAGAAGTATCTTCGACGAGTTTAGATATTACTATAAGCTTCAGCCGTTGACCTTAAACTGCAACACTTTCTACAAAATTGTTATGCGTTACGGTGCTTTACAAGGAAATAGGTCGAGAATAATCGGCCTGACGGGTGGAATCGCAACGGGCAAGACCACGGTTTCAGGTTATCTTTGCCGTCACCATGGCTTAACAATTCTAGACGCAGATCTCTACGCTCGTGAGGCGATTTCTGAAGGTTCTGAGGGGTTAAAGGCTGTTATACAGCGCTACGGCAGCAAAATCATGAAGACAGCCGCTACGGTAGATCGCACACAGCTTGCTCAGTTGATTTTTGAGGATTCTGCGGAAAAACGGTGGCTTGAGGCGTTAATTCATCCTTATGTTCGCGATCGCCTCACCACAGCAGCAAAGTCACTGGCGGCACAACCTGTGATTGTGATGGATATTCCGCTGCTGTTTGAGGCAAGAATGATGGATTTGATATCAGAAATTTGGGTTGTCCGCTGTGATCTCGATCAGCAGCTTACCCGTTTAATTCAGCGTAATCATCTCACTCAGAAAGAGGCACAGGCACGGATAGAAAGCCAAATGCCGTTGGCGCAAAAATGCGATCGCGCAGACATCGTTTTAGACAATTCAGGGTCTGTTGAAGCGCTGTATGCCCAAGTTGATCGAGCCTTTCAGCACCATCCTGCTTAGGATGCGCGTTTTGTTGTCTTGGAATGCGAACGGGCGGCTTTAGACAGAGGTTTAGATTCGGGCTTAGCGGTTGGATTGCGAATCTGATGCGCCTGAGCGAGTAAAGATGCGGCAAAGGCCAGCATTTGGTCTGTGGTGCTGCCCCCAGCCAGTTGAGCCAGTTCTTGAGGGCGCTGTTCTTCTGCGAGGCGCTGAATGCGGACAATGGTTCGGTCTTCTGATGTTTGTGTGTCGCTGCTGCCACTTACAGAATCAGAAACAACGGCCTTCTCGACGTGGAAGTGCTGGTCGGCGATCGCCGCAATAATGGGCTGGTGCGTGACGCACAAAATCTGGTGGGTGTGACTGAGGTGGTGGAGCTTTTCGGCGATCGCCTGAGCCACGCGCCCTGATACCCCTACGTCTACTTCATCAAACACAAAGGTTGCCACAGGGTCAATTTGAGAAAAACAGGCTTTGAGCGCCAATAAGAATCGGCTCATTTCGCCACCGGATGCCGTTTCTGCAAGGGGCTGAAGGGGTTCGCCAGGGTTGGGGCTAAACACGAAGGTAATGCGATCAGCTCCGTGGGCGGTTGGCTCTATGGGACTGAGCTGGACGCAGAACTGGACTTTCTCCATTGCCAGGGGCTTAAGTTCTGCCACGAGTCGGGTTTCTAGATCAATGGCGGCGGACTGCCGCAGGGTTGTGAGCCTTTGACAGACTTGCACTAGGGCGGCTTTAGTGGTGGCGTAGGCTTGCTCTAGCGCTTCGAGCGACTGCCCTTCGCCTGTGAGGGATTCTAGCTCTCGTTCGATGTGGAGTTGGTGGGCGATCGCCTCTGTCAAAGTTGGCCCATACTTTCGGCAAATTTGCTTAATCTGCTGAAGACGGGCTTCTACTTCCTGAAGTCGCTGCGGATCGGTTTCAAGGCTGCTGCCGTAGCGATGGATTTGAGTCCCTGCTTCTTGTACCTGGGCTAAGGCTTCTTGCACCAAGTCTGAAATTGGCTGCATCTGCGGATCGACTGCGCTCATTTCTTCTAAAACAGCAGCCGCTTTCCCAAGTAGATCTGTACAGGCAGCACCCTGGGGATGATCGTACAGAAGCTGGTAGGCGGCACTGCTCTGCTGCTGAAGCTCGACGCTGTGGCTAAGGCGCTGGTATTCGTGGGTAAGCTGGGTTTGCTCCTCTGGGTCAACTAGCGCAGCATCCTGTAATTCCTGAAGCTGATAGCGCAGCCCATCAATTTGCTGAAAGCGCTGCTGTTCGTTTTGGCGATAGCGATCAAGCTGCTGCTGCGCGATGTGGTACTGCTGAAATAATTCTGTGACCTCTTGGCGTTGACTCAGCAGCGTTTTGCCCCCAAAGGCATCTAGCCAATCGCGCTGAAGGGCGGGTTTACCGAGCTGGAGCGTCTGACCCTGAGCGGTAATTTCGACCAGGCGATCGCGCAGGCTTTCCATCTGCTGTTTATTGACCAGCACCCCATTCACCCGCGATCGGCTTCGCAGAGAACCCTGAGTGCTAGAAACCTCACGGCTGCAAACTAGAATAGACTCATCTAGAAAATCAATTTGGGCTTCTGTCAGCCAAGTTTGGAGGCGATCGCTGAGTCCAAAGCTGGCTTCTAGCAGCGCCTTGGTTGCGCCTGTGCGAATCATCCGGCTGTGCGCTTTCCCGCCTAGGGCGAGGTCAAGGGCATCTAGAATAATCGACTTCCCCGCCCCTGTCTCACCCGTGAGGACATTAAGGCCATTCCCAAAGGTTAGATCGAGCTGATCAATGAGGGCAAAATTTTCAATTCGCAGAGAAACCAACATAGGCCGTCATCAGTTGAGGAGTCCAAGACTCTAAACAGCGAAACTGTCTCTCAGGTTATCAAGGATTGAGAGAAAACGAATGGTGTATCGTATCAACCGCCACTAAGGCTGAGATTCGTTGAAACCCATCACAGTTACGCTGGATACCCAGAAATCTCCCTTTTGTTGTTACAATCCTTTACATAAGATTAAAATTTAGCCATCTGCTGAGGCGCGTATCGCAATTAGCGCCTTTTACCTTGCAGATCTTCCATCCTCCCACTCTTTACCGTGCTGACTATGACGCTGGCAGAAAGACCGAAACCGCTGTTTCCAGAAGATGAAGGCGATCTGCGAATGGCTGAAGTGGTGGATTGGGTGCCGCCAACCCCGCTTTCTTCAGCTCAGGTGCCGCCGCCACGGGACACAACGGTGCAACCCTATAATCCTGAACGGATTCGGCAGCAGTATCAAGGTCAATGGTTTTTGGTCACACAGCGGTGGCTAGCAATTTTGTTGCCATTTATCAGCTTTGTGTTTTTCCGGTGGTGGGATAGTAAGACCGATAAAGCGCGTAAAAATGAGCGATCGCGGGCGGTTGCCTTGCGGGAAATGCTAACCAACCTAGGGCCTGCCTTCATCAAAATCGGTCAGGCGCTGTCTACGCGCCCCGATATCTTGTCAGCGACTTTTCTAGAAGAATTATCTAAGCTCCAAGATCAGATTCCGCCCTTTGATAATGCCGTCGCGTTTCGTTTTATTGAAGAAGAATTGGGCGCACCCTACTCCGATATTTACGACGAACTCAGCCCTGAACCGATCGCCGCTGCCTCATTAGGCCAAGTCTATAAAGGCCGACTCAAAACGGGTGAAACCGTTGCTGTCAAAGTGCAGCGCCCAGACCTCGCCGAACAAATTACCCTTGATATTTACATCATTAGAGGCTTAGCAAGCTGGGCGCAAAACGCATTCAAGAAAAATATCCGTACCGACTTGGCGGGCATCTTAGATGAATTTGCAGGCCGTCTCTTTGAAGAGATGGACTACATCCAAGAAGGCAAAAATTCTGAGCGCTTTATTGCGCTGTACGGCTACTTACCCGATGTTTACGTCCCTAAAATTTATTGGGAGTACACCAACACCCGCGTTTTGACGATGGAGTGGATTACGGGTATTAAGCTCAACCAGCCCGAGAAAATCTTGGCGCAGGGTATTGATGCCAGCCATCTCATTGATGTCGGCATTCAATGTTCTCTACGGCAGCTCCTAGAACACGGCTTCTTCCATGCCGACCCTCACCCTGGCAACCTATTGGCGATGCCCAACGGCAAACTGGCCTACCTGGATTTCGGCATGATGAGCGAAATTAACGTGGAGCAGCGCTACGGCCTGCTGAATGCGATCGTTCATATCGTCAACCGCGAGTTTGATTCTTTAGCCTATGACTATGTGCGTCTTGGTTTTTTGACCCCCGATGTGGATGTAACGCCCATTGTGCCTGCACTTGCCAAAATTTTTAACGATGCTCTTGGCTCTAGTGTCTCAGATCTCAACATCAATCGCATTTTTGACGGGCTTTCGGATGTGATGTACGAGTTCCCGTTTCGGGTACCTGCGTACTACGCGCTGATTGTGCGATCGCTCATTTCAATGGAAGGCATTGCCATGAGTGTTGACACCAACTTTAAGGTCATGAGTGCAGCCTATCCCTATGTTGCCAAGCGGCTGCTGACCGATACCTCTCCTGAACTACGCGCCAGCCTCAAAGACTTGCTATTTAAAGACGAAAGTTTCCGCTGGAATCGTCTTGAAAATTTGCTTAATAATGCCCGTAACGTTGAAAACTACGACCTTAACCAAGCGCTGAATCAGGCGGTTGAGTTTTTGTTTTCAGAGCGGGGCGACTTTATCCGCGATCGCCTTGCCGATGAACTGGTCAAAAACTTAGACCAGTTTGGTCAAGACACCCTCCAAAACTGGAGCAATCAGCTTCAGCAACGCCTCGGTTGGGCACCCCCCGCACCCAAGACCGAACTAGAAACTCAGCCCCTGCCGCCATCCCGCACCAACGCAGATCACATCCGGCGAATTTGGGGGTTACTGCAAGACACGCCTGGTTTTGATGCAGGCGCACTCATCCCCGTTTTGGCAAATGTAGTGACTCGAACCGAAGCCCAGACGTTAGGCGCACAGGTGGCAACAGGTTTAGTCCAGCGCACCACAGCGCGTTTACTGCGAGAATGGCTTTTGCCTAAAACCGCCGCACCAGCGCTTAATCAATATGCACTTACCCCAAATCAATCGTTAATTTCATAATTAATTTCATAGTTAATTTCAAGGGCTTGGTAAAATAAGGATCTGTCTTGCTCGACATCGGCACCACTGGCGATGTGACCCCGCACAGATATCCAAGGAGAGAACGTTGCTTACGGACGCCTTTAAAACAACCAAGTCAGAAGAAATTTTTGCAGCCGCACAGCATCTTATGCCGGGTGGTGTGAGTTCCCCCGTGCGAGCTTTCAAGTCTGTCGGCGGTCAGCCCATTGTGTTTGACCATGTCAAGGGTGCCTACATCTGGGATGTAGATAACAACCAGTACATCGACTACGTGGGCACTTGGGGACCTGCAATCTGCGGTCACTCTCACCCTGAAGTGCTAGATGCTCTGCGGCTGGCGCTGGACAAAGGCACCAGCTTTGGCGCACCCTGCCTGCTAGAGAACGTGCTGGCGCAGATGGTAATTGATGCGGTGCCCAGCATTGAAATGGTACGGTTTGTCAACTCCGGCACAGAAGCCTGTATGTCTGTACTGCGCCTCATGCGTGCTTTTACAGGACGAGAAAAAATCATTAAATTTGAAGGCTGCTACCACGGTCACGCCGACATGTTTTTGGTGAAGGCTGGGTCTGGGGTTGCTACCCTAGGTTTGCCTGATTCACCTGGGGTGCCTAAATCAACCGCCAGTAGCACGTTGACCGCTCCTTATAATGACCTCCAAGCCGTCCGTGCGTTGTTTGAAGAAAACCCAGAGCAAATTGCTGGGGTGATTTTAGAACCCGTGGTGGGCAATGCTGGCTTTATTGTGCCCGATGCCGGATTTTTGGCGGGGCTGCAAGAGCTAACCAAAGAATACGGCGCACTGCTGATTTTTGATGAAGTGATGACGGGCTTTAGAATTGCCTACGGCGGCGCTCAAGAGAAATTCGGCATTACGCCAGACCTGACCACACTGGGTAAAGTTATTGGCGGCGGCCTACCTGTGGGTGCCTATGGTGGACGCAAGGACATTATGAGCATGGTGTCTCCGGCGGGGCCTATGTACCAGGCAGGTACGCTCTCTGGCAACCCTTTGGCGATGACGGCAGGCATTAAGACCCTGGAGTTGCTAAATCGTCCTGGTACTTATGAACAGCTCGATCGCATTACGGGCAAGCTTATTAACGGGCTGCTCAGCGTTGCGAAAGAATGTGGTCATGAGGTTTGTGGCGGACACATTAGCGGCATGTTTGGCATGTTTTTTACGGCGGGACCTGTCCACAATTTTGAGGATGCTAAGGCTGCGGATGTGCAAAAGTTTGGGCGCTTCCATCGAGGAATGCTAGAGCGAGGCGTTTACTTAGCTCCGTCTCAGTTTGAGGCTGGGTTTATGTCGCTTGCCCATACGGATGAAGACATTGACCGGACGTTAGAAGCTGCGAAGGCAGTGTTGTCTTCGATTTAGTACCTGTTCACTTTTAGCCACTTGAAGACCCTCGATCACAGGATCGAGGGTTCATTATTAAACCTCTTGCATGAATATCTTCGCGAAAGGTCATGTCAGTCACTTCCAGACGACTGGCGATGATGGCGGTGGGCTGGTAGGTTACGGTGCCGTTGGTGTTGGGGCGCTTGAAGAATAATCAGGCTATTGAGGTTGAGGGTGCCGTCGGGGTCGCGATCGTTTTCTAGAATGTCAAACGGTGACGGCGGTGTTTTGGTTGGTGGTGGCGCTGTCGTTTTGGGCGATCGGGGCTTGGCTGAGTTCACTCAGGATCTGCACGTCGTCGATGGTGACGCTGCTGTCTTTGGCTCCGAAGCCTAATAGGTCAAAGTAGAGGGTGACGACGGTGCCAGGGGTGAGGGTGCTGACGTCGATTTGGACGGTGCGGGGTTCGGCTCCGCTTAATCCTCCAAGGGTGACGGCATTGCTAGTGTAGGTTTGACCGTTGGATTGGATGTTGAGGAGGGCGTCGGTTTGGCTGAGTCCAGTGAGGGGGGCTAGGACGCTGGTGTTGGTGGTGTGGTTGAGGAGGGCGACTTCAAATGCGTCGCCGGGGGCTAGGCGGGTGTTGCTGCTGTGTAGATCGGTATTGACGAGGGTGAATTGGAGAGCTTTTGCACCTTGGGGGATGACGAAGGTTTGGCTCAAGTGGCTGAGGTAGGGGGAGTCTTCGCTGAGAACTGCCTGACCGTTGAGGATTTGGCTATCGCCACGGGTATACCAATCGGTATTGGTGTCGAAGCTGCCGTTGTTGATGGCGATGAGTGCACCAGCACTGAGGGGGGCAGTGAGGAGTGCGGGTTGGGTAGTTAATGAGGTGGGTTGGCGAAGGGTGTTGAGGATGGCGATGTCTAGGGCGCTGGGCAGTTTACGAACGCCAGGGGTGAGAGTGGTGTTCATCAGGTCGTAAGGGTAGACCTGGGAGTTTAGATGGCTTCCATCGGGGGTAAGGATGGCACTGAAGCTATCGCCGACGAAGGTTTTGCTACCGTTTTGGGTTTGGATATGGCGATCGTAGTTGCTGTAGCCAGAGATGAAGCCTTGAAGGTGGGCGGTTTCGTGCAGAATTGTGGTGAGGAGATCGTAGTGGCCGTATGCGGCACTGTCGGGGGTGGCGCGGTAGGCGGTGTCGGTTAGGGTTTGGCTGTATTCGCTGTTATCCCAGGGAGTGGGGTCGATGTACCAGCCGAGGCCGTTGGCGTCAACGTCTAGGTAGAGGGTGCCGGAGTTGGGACGGCCTGTGGGGTCGAAGCCTGTGATGTTGGCTTCGGCGAGTTGGCCTGTGGGGAGATCAGTGATCTCGATGTTGAGGTTAAATAGGGTAGAAGCCTGGAATAAAGATAACCATGGCGATGTCTTTGAATATGTATTGATACTGGAGGTTAACTGATGCCGAAATACATCCCACTGCTCATTGAAGAGATGATCAGTCGTTATTCCCAGGGGGAACGTAGCTTCGCTGGAACCGATATCTACGCGGACAACCTGAGAGGAATAGTTCTGAGCGGTGTTAACCTGTGTGGAGCAAGATTGCGGGGTGACTGGAGTGGTATTAACTTGATGGAATCCTGGTTGCGAGGAGCTAACTTGGATGCCGATTTTTGTGGAGCCAATTTGAGTAGGAGTAATTTGAGTGGAGCTATTCTGACTGAAAGAGACTTTACTGGAGTTGATTTCTGCTGCGCTATTCTCTATGGAGCTAGATTGGGACAGACTCTTTTGTGTGAAGCAGATCTCACTGGTGCCGATTTGAGTCTCACTCTTTTGGAAGAGACTGGACTGGATAATTCCAATTTGACTGATGCCAACTTGCGGTATGCCGCTGGTGTCACTGTCGATATACTGCAACGTCTTGGATGTATTCTCTGCCGAACCCAAATGCCCGATGGCAGTATTTTCAATGCTAGCTGTTGATGAATTACTGGATTCAGCCAATAGACTAGCTCGACTAGGTCTCAAGGGTACAAGTCTAGACTCAGTAACGTAGGCTGGGTTGAGGCACGAAACCCATGCCCCCCAACGAATCACTCAAAACCATCTTCAAACTCAAGCGAAGTATCGGCCCCCCACATTACGTCATACTTCCCTTCGCGCACAAACTTGTAAAAACTGGAATACTCCCAATCCTTCGGTGCCCTCACCAACCCATGCCGCACCGGATTGTAATGGATATACTCTACATGCCGTATCCAATCCCGCTCATCTCTGATGCAGTGTTCCCAAAATCGTCGTTGCCACACCGCCTGCTCCTTCTTGTATCGTCTTGAAGCCGAAACGCTTCCGCGCACCTCATGCCCACATCGCCGCGAAAAAAACGACTTAATCAACCGCCAGCGCATCGAATAATCTGAATCACCCTCCGGCAAAGTCCAAATGCAGTGCAGATGCTCAGGCAAAATGACCACCGCATCAATCTCAAATGGATGCCGCTGCATCACATACCAGAAAGACCGTCTGAGCAAATTAACAGAATAAGATTCGCACAAAAAAGATCGCCGATGATGCGTCACCAGCGTAAAAAAATAGGTGCCGCCTGATATTTTTGCTCTGCGGTACTTCATCGGTTAAATCTTGGGTTTCGTGCCCTCAACCCAAGCTACCACTGTGTCGCGTTTCTGAAGGCAAGCATTATTCAGAATGCTCTCTGGCTATTGAGCCATGTCAATCGAAAGAGTAGCCGACAAAAAAGATTTCGACGGGCTGATTTGCCTCATAGACAACGATATATCTGGCGCTGCCTCTGTCAATACTGTCCCAAAAATCTTCTGATATTTCAGAATCTATCGAATCGTCAACAATGACCGACTCAATCATTTCATGGGTGGGCTGCTCAGTCCCAAACAAAATCAACATCTCTGCTGAAGACAGTGGAAAAGCTGCGTTATACAAAGCGTCTATATTTTCTTCAGCGAGCATCTCTATATCAAGCTCATCGCCTGAGAGTGGATACGGCGTATCTGAGATGCGGAAAATATCGAGAATTGAACGGGTTCCTTCTGCATCGGCGGCTTCTAGCGCAGCTTCAATGGATGAGTGCTGCGCCCCAGGAGAAGGCGTTTGTTCTGTAATTGGAAAATCGAAGGATACGACCGGATTATATCGACCAGCCTGAAACTCCTGCTCTCGTAGCATTTGTAATGCTGTAGTGAGATCAGCCTGATATGTTGTGTAGTACCAGTAAGGATGAGCGCCCATAAAATCCTCTTAATGTAATTGGGGATAAAGGTCTTCCTTCAGAAGAATAACCTGACTATGGATGAGGATTGCTAGGCAGCGCTAAGGCAAGCTGATAAACCTCACGGCGTGAGAGATTTAAGGCTTTGGCAACTTGGCGGCTGGCCTGCGGACTCTTGATGCGTCACCGCTCTGAAAGAGCTTGTTATCGCGGTATTAACTGTTCCTACCCTATCAGCAGACTATCCCTCGTCAAAACCCATTCGTAATTCGCGAATTGCGAATGTATAATACTCTTAGAATGCTTTAACATCTATGCTCAAACCCCAAGATATTGTGATTTTACTCAAGATTCATACCCTTGAAAATCATGTTTGGACTTATGAAGCGCTTGCAAGAAGTTTAGGAATGAGCGCATCTGAAGTACATTCGGGTTTAAAGAGATGTGGAATCTCAGGTTTATATAACGCCTTTTCTCGGCAAATTCGACCACAGGCTGTTTTAGAATTTTTAACGCATGGCCTTAAGTATGTCTTTCCGGCACAGCCTGGAGGGATGGGGCGGGGAATTCCTACTGCTCATTCTGCCGAACCTTTGAACAGTTGCTTAAGTGCCAGCGCTGAAAGTGCCTATATTTGGGCTGATCCTGCTGGAAAGCTGAGAGGACAAACGATCCAGCCTTTGTATAAATCTGTCCCTACTGCTGTCCAAAACGATCCTTACCTCTATGAACTTTTGAGTTTGGTTGATGCCATTCGTCTTGGTCGAGTGCGGGAGCAACAGCTAGCGATCGAGCTGCTTGAACAGAGATTGGGTACATCATGAGTCACCCAAGCATTTTAATGCTGGAAAAAGCAGCGAATATCCTTAGATCTCTAGAGCAACGCATTATTTTCACAGGTGGAGCAACCATTGCGCTATACCTAGACGAAATCTCAGCGGAAGATGCACGCCCAACGATTGATGTCGATTGTGTTTTGGAGATTGCCTCTAAACGTAGCTATTATAGTTTGGCTGAAACTCTTTGTCAGTTAGGGCTTCAAGAGTCTCATGATCCAGGCGATTCCCTTTGTCGCTGGAAATATGAAGATCTGATTTTAGACATTATGCCGACAGAACCTAATGTCTTGGGGTTTTCTAATAGTTGGTACAAGCCCGGATTGGATGCAGCGATTACTTATGTTTTGCCCAGTCAGACCTCTATTCTGATATTTTCGAGTCCCTACATGCTGGCAGCAAAAATTGAGGCTTTTTTGAGCCGTGGAAAGGGCAGCTATTACATGAGCCATGACTTTGAGGATATTGTTTTGCTCTTGGATGGCTGTCCAAATCTAGAACTGGATATCGAACAAACGGATATTTTAGCAAAGGCTCATCTCAAGGCTTGGTTTAGAGCGACTCAAAATGATCTTCAGCTTTATGCTCCGGCTCATCTATCTCCTGAATCTAAAAATTCAGGGCGAGAGCAGCTATTGCTACAGCGTTTGCAGAGATTAGCCAAGAACTAATCTGGCAATTCTAGGGCAAGCTGATAAACTTCTCTACGAGAAAGATTTAAGGCTTTAGCGACTTGGCGGCTGGCCTGCGATCGCGGCATTCCTTCTCCCAACAAAACCAATAGTGCTTCCCGTACATCCGTCTCACTTAATTCGACAACTTCCGGCACATAACCCGCCACCACCAAGGTAAATTCGCCACGGGGTTCTGTGACGGTAAAATGGGCGATCGCCTCCCCCAACCCTCCGCGCCAAAACGTCTCATAGCGTTTTGTCAACTCCCGCGAAACCACCACAGAACGCTCTAGCCCAAGCACTTCACTTAATGCCTGAAGCGTTTGGAGCAGTCGATGGGGCGCTTCGTAGAAAATCATGGTGCGGGTTTCATGCGCTAAGGCTGTCAGTCGCTGCTGCCGCTCAGAGCCTTTGACGGGCAAAAAACCCTCAAAACAAAAGCGATCGGTGGGCAAACCTGATGCGCTAAGTGCGGTAATGACTGCGGTAGGGCCAGGAATGGGCACAACCAAAATGCCTTCAGCCACACAGGCTTGCACTAATTCATAGCCTGGGTCAGAGATTCCTGGTATTCCGGCATCGGTGACAAGGGCAATTTGCTCTCCTGCATGAAGGCGCTCTAGCAATGCAGGTAGGCGAGACAATATGTTGTGCTGATGACAGCTAATTTGGGGCGTTTTGATTTGGAAGTGGTGGAGTAGTTTTCCGGTGTGACGTGTGTCTTCGGCGGCGATCGCATTCACAGTTTGCAAGATTCGCACGGCGCGAAAGGTCATATCTTCTAGGTTGCCGATGGGGGTGCCGACGACATAAAGGGTGCCAACGGGGCTGCTGGCTATTTCAGAATCATTCATGTCGCATGGACAGTTTTGGAATCAATTAATTTATATGCTATTGAATGTATATTTTGGATTGATTGATGCATTTCAACCACTGCTGTACTTGGTGAAGAAAATAATAATGACAAAACGAACTACTCTAGCTTCTACCATATTGATCATTTTTTGCCTAGCGACCCTCACAGCTTCGCTTATTATTAGTAAAGTAAGTGCAAGCGAAAATAGAGCATCAATTTTTAAAAGATGTAAAGATACTGAACATCGAATAATGGGGGAGCTTTTAGCAAAGTATCCACAGAAAGTTGCAAAGGCAATTATGGATAGTAAAGACAAGTCAGGTCGTATTTTTGTGGGTAATGCTATAGATGATGTGATCATTAAAGAAATTTTAAGGAATCAAAGTCCCGCAAGTGCTTTTTGGTATTCACAGTACAAGAAATCTAATTGTCTTGATGTAACGGCTTGTGAGGGAGGTCAATGTTGGATTACCACCGATCCCAAAGATCCATATCTAGTCAATCGAAGACAAAAATAGTTTTTTAACAACTTGATAAGTGCGATTTGCTTCGTTTTGAAAATCGTACAATGGCGTTAATGTAACCGCAGCCAGTCATCCAACTCCGAAGGCTGAGAGAAATCGAGTAGATCTTCACCTAACTGCTCAATTTGACTTAGAGAAAAACCACGAATTTTCGTCTCAGTCTCAGATGTAACTTTTCCAAATCGTCGATTTAGTAAACGAAGTACGAACGATTCAGCCTCCTTTTTCTGAGCCGTACTAATCGTCTTTTGCTCCCAATCTAGAAAAACTTGAGATAACGCCATCAGTTCCTCCTGTTCTTGAGCATCTAGAATCTCCTTGACTTCCATACTAACCTTCCAACTTGCCAATAATCTTAAAATGCCTGCACGACGCGGATGAGTATCCGGTAGTGCCAATACCTCTATGACCGCCTTTCGTTGCGTGGAACCTCGCCCTAAAACCCTCAACCATAGAGTTTCTGGGGTTTCTGGCAATTTATTAATTGCAATAATTGCCGTCTTAAAGGCTGCTGGCAAAAAATAGACCCCAGAACCCCACTCCGGTCTTTCCTCTGCACCAAAATCTTGAATCACAGGGTTGGTGGCGATCGCCGCTAAAATCCAAAGCTGCGGTAAATCAATCTTTTGAAGTGATAAAGCCCGCTGTTTTTCTTTACGTCGCTGGTCTTCCTGAATCCAGATCAGCTTCAAGATACAGGTTCTAACCTCCGTTCGGCTGGGAGCATTCCGAAACGGCTCTAAAAGGCAAGGGGTTTGAATGATTTGTCCCAATAACCCAAGATCTTGCCCTCCGCTGCTCAAAGGGTTACTAGGGACAAACCAGATATCCACAAACTTCGATTCCCCCAGCACTTCGAGATTTCGCTGCACCATGCCTAACGGTGCTAAAAACTCTTCGAGATACTGCTTTGAGAGCTGATCAAATGGAACTTGTGTCATTGAAAATATAAAAAATTGGAGCGTGATCGCCCTTTGATGCAAGTAATAATGAGCGAATTTATAAGTTCAATCCCAACGACTAACGAACCTTTGTACTAAATCCGCTGGCCTTAAACTGCTCAAGCGTTAGAGGCGGTGGCAGCTCCTTGGGAATCGACATCCGCATTTCAAAATTGCTGATGCCAGGGGGAACTGTCTCAATTGCTCCCAGTCGCGTTCGGTTTTCCATGATGGAATTGCCATTGGCATCATAAATGCGCCCAAACACATCGGCATCTAGCAGCGCTTTACCAGACTTGTTTTCTGCCTTGCCCGTAATCAAAAAGCAGTTTGCC
>JBGSVR010000270.1:0-18073 GCA_041752855.1 Thermosynechococcaceae cyanobacterium | reverse complement strand
ATGCTCGCAACACATTATCAGTTTTTTGAATTCCCCAAGTTAAATATGTATGGCACTTTTGATCAGAAAGTTGAGTTAATTTCAATCTAAACAGCTTTTTCCAT
This sequence comes from Thermosynechococcaceae cyanobacterium, assembly GCA_041752855.1. Lineage (GTDB taxonomy): Bacteria > Cyanobacteriota > Cyanobacteriia > Thermosynechococcales > Thermosynechococcaceae > JAAURS01. The sequence continues at coordinate 17,969 of JBGSVR010000270.1, read as the reverse complement.
ACATGATCTGTCTTCATATCATTCAGGATTGCTATATCGCAGGAATGCGCGATATTATTGCTCATCAATATGATCGAATTGATTTGGAAATTGTTTGGCAAGCTGTACATCGAAATATTCCCGAATTGATGGAAAAATTAATACCTTTACTGCCCACCAATGATTCAATTTCTTAATCTTAAAATCCCAAAAATATTCTTGAATGATTAAATTTTGGAAAGGTTTTTTTGCCAGCTTGCTTTCACCGGAGGTGATGCCCAGTGCCTTCAGGGTGGCTGTGGTTGTGGGTTCAGTATTGTTTGCGATTAACCACGGGAAAGCCTTGATGAGTGGACAGATGAATGGCGATCGCTGGCTTTCGGTAACATTGACCTATGTGGTGCCCTATTTGGTTAATGCCCACGGACAGTACGTCGCCAAAAATAGGCGCAAACATAACTGAATGCGCCTGAAATAATTATAGATAGTGTAATATTCCAGTTAAAGCGACTTTTGAATACTTTCTGAGTAAAGTTTTTTGGGTTTTAGTCCTACAATGCGATCGATGAGCCGATCTCCCTTAAATAGCACCACCGTCGGCACACTGCGAACCCCAAGCTCCACCGCCAACTCAGGATCTTCGGTCATGTCCACCTCAACTAGATGAAAGCTGCCCTGATGCTCGATCGCAAGCTGCTCTAAAACTGGCTTGAGCGTTGCACAAGATCCGCAGTGCGGGGCACCCACTTCCACCAGAATCAGTTTGTCTGAGTTACGTCTCAACTGCTCAAAGGCAGAACTACCTTGAAATGTTGTTTGGTCTAACATCACTAAATTCCTCCTAAACACAATGGATGAAATAATTTCCCTGCTCAAGCCGCAGCCACACTGAGGGAATGGGTTTGCTCAGCCAGCCAGCGTTCCGCTTCTAGGGCTGCCATGCACCCAGTTCCGGCAGCGGTAATGGCTTGACGATAATGATGATCTTGCACATCGCCTGCGGCCCAGACCCCAGCAATATTGGTGGCTGTTGATTTACCAGTCGTTTCGATATAGCCTTGCGGGTCTAAAGCCAGTTGCCCCTCAAAGAGTTGGATATTGGGTCGATGACCGATCGCATAAAATAGCCCGTTTACCTTCAGCTCAGATACAGCACCTGTCTTTTGATCCTGAATCTGAATCTGCTGAAGTACTTCATCACCGTGGGTGCTAATGGGCATTACCTGCCAGTGAATTTGAATTTGGTCGTGGTTTAAGACGCGGCTCTGCATGGTTTTGGACGCACGAAGGCGATCACCCCGAACCAGCAAATGCACCCGACTGGCGTACTTGGTTAAGTAAAGGGCTTCTTCCGCTGCGGAATCGCCCCCGCCCACCACCGCAATTTCAACATTGTGAAACAGAGGATTCGCACCATCGCAAATGGCACAGGCAGAGATGCCATTGTTCCAAAACTGCTCCTCTCCTGGTAAGTTCAGTCGCTTCGCCGTTGCTCCGGTACAGATAATGACGGCCTCAGATCGAATACTCAGATCAGCCGTAGTAATCGTAAACGGACGCTGGTGAAAATCTACCGCAATCACATCGTCTGTAATCACCTGAGTTCCCCAACGAATGGCCTGCTGCCGCATCTGCTGCATGAGTGATGGGCCTTGAATGCCCTCGGCAAATCCAGGAAAATTTTCCACATCCGTCGTCGTCATCAACTGTCCCCCCGGAATGCCCCCCACTGAAAACCCTTCAAACAAAACGGGCTTAAGTTGAGCGCGTCCGGCATAAATTGCCGCCGTATAGCCCGCAGGCCCAGAACCAATAATGACCAACTGCTCAATCATGGCTCGCTTAACCTCCCAAGAACCATTGCGTACCCGTAATCAGGTAGTAAGCCCCCGTCAAGATCAACGCCAAGCTGCCAAACCGGATCACTCCATCTGAGTGCTGCAAGAGACGATTACTTTGCTTAGCTAACCCTGTAAACAAGCTCGACAGAAAAATTATCATGGTATAGCCCAAGGCATAAAACACCATTGTCAGCGTCCCTAAAATGGGCGAACCCGTCCCTGCTGAAGCGGCTAGCACTGCAAATAAGACTGGACTCGCACAAGGCGAACTCACCAAAGCAAAGGTTAACCCCACGCCATAGGGACCTGCTTGAGGCAGATTCACATTCATTTCTGGTAGCGGGATTTTGATAACCCCCAAAAGCCATAGACCCATTACAGCCATGATGAGTCCGACGGCGACATTGATGTAGCCGCGAAACTCCACCATTACAAAACCAGCAAAGGATGAGGCCAAGCCAAACAGGCTCAGAATTGTGACCGCGCCTAAAACAAATAAGCCTGCCTTGGCAAAAGCATCCCAGCGAGATTTAATTTTGAGGGTGCCAATATAGCTGAGGTTAACCGGCAACAGCGCCAAAATACAGGGGGATACACTTGCCAGTAATCCCCCCAAAAAAGACAGCGGTAGCAAAACGAAGGGGTTAGCTGTATCTTGGCGATCAAACCATTGCTGATATTGGTTCTCGGCAGCGGAAATGACCTGTTCAAGCGGACGACTAATGATGGGGCCTGCTGTTAGAACCAATACAAGCGCCAGAAATCCTAGCCCGCCATAAATAAACCACTTCCTGAACGGTTTAGAGCGTGGTGGAGGGGATTCTTTGTTTGTCAATCGAGGAAGAGGAGTCATGAAGTTCTCCATATAGAAGCTAAGAAACTTTGCCAAATCTAATGTTTGGCGCTAGTTGAAGCACTGGGCGATCGCCTATTTCTTAGCAAGCGCTGAATCTAGAACCTTGGTGTAGTCAGATTTATTGGGATTATTTCGGTACTGCGCCAAAATTTTACCTGTTGCTGGATCAACAATGGTTAAAGACCCCGTTTGGGTTTTATTGGCTGCAAAAAACTGACTGAGTCCTAGTTGTTTAGCTTTAGCCTCAGTTTTGGTCGTGCTAGACCGATCCGAGACATCTAACACCACAAAATGGACTTTTCCTGCATACTGTCGCTCCAGTTGAGACAATGTGGGCGCAATATTTTTGCAGGCTGGACACCAACTTGCATAGATATCAACCACGACTGGTTTTCCGCGCAATTGCTTGGCAAGCGACCCTCCCACTGTCTTTCCTGCACAAGGGTTTCCTTTTGCCGCACAAGGATTTGCTAAAGCTTGTTTGCCGATCACCTCGGACAGTATTGTGCTAACAGCTTCAGGTTTAGCCACAATTCCAACGCTCACAAGTGAAATAGCCGCAAATATAGCCAAATGCTTAACTTTCATGGGTTCTTCCTTTCAAAAATAGAGACAACTGCTCAGAGCATCGGAAGCGATTTCGTTAGTCCGATGAACCTTTGGGCATACAGTCCATTAAGGTTTAAGAACATGAGCCTTAGATGAAGAACCTGTAGAGATTAGATGAAGTTCTGAAAGATTAGTAGAAACGTGAGCCTAGGAATTTCCAAGCACCGTCTCAGCCTCCGATGATTCTGAACCATTTATACGTTAGGGAATTACCGTCGCAGCAACGTTCGACTATGGTGATTACTTTTATTCAGGATAGTGGCGATGTAGAACATTCATGACAAAACGAACACCTCTAATTCGCCCGCTTGCCGTGTCACTTCCCATCGGGTTTGCTCCCCCACCCGCCAGAAGCGAAGGTCAACCTTCGTCTTGCCAATTTCCAAATTCGTTAGCGCAAGATCCGGCAACCAATCTGGCAAGACAGGAGAGATCTGTAATTTTTGCTTAGGAGCATCCGCTTCAAGACCCAACATTGTGCGAATAAGAAAGAAAATAGACCCTGCTGCCCAAGCTTGGGGAATATTAGCATCTGGGTATGGCACGGGAAAACCTTCTTTCGTCCTTTCAATTCCGGCAAACAGCTCTGGCATTCTTCCTGACTCGAAATAGCCCGCCGCCGCAAAGGTCGCTTCAGCAATTCGATTGGCTTCTTCATGGAATCCATAGCGCTTCAACCCAGCGGCAATAAAGGAATTGTCATGGGGCCAAACGCTACCGAGCTGATAGCTAATCGGGTTATAGGCTGGATTTTGTGAAGAAAGGGTTCGGACTCCCCACCCACACCAAAGATCCCGCTGAAATAGACGTTTAGCCATACGCGCCGCCCGCTCTATCGGCACAATGCCCGTCCAGAGAAGATGTCCCGGATTCGAGGTAATAGAGCGAATTTGCTGCTTGTGGTTATCTAGCCCCAAACAATAAAAGCCTTCTTCTTCGATCCAAAAGCGCTGATTAAACCTTTGATAGAGGTCATCGGCTTTCTGACGCAGTTCATGAGAACGTTCTGAATTCCCCCATATTTCATAAATCTTTGCGGCGCGTTTCCAAGCATCGTAGACATAGCCTTGTACTTCGCAAAGGGCGATCGGCGGATCAACCTGGCTCCCATCGGGATAAACTATCGAGTCGCCGGAATCTTTCCAGCCTTGATTTCGCAGACCATCTTTAGAACGAGTCAAGTATTCCACAAACCCATCGCCGTCAAAGTCACCGTATTGGTCTATCCAGGTCAGCGCCAGATCCAGTGCCACCTCGCAGTCTTTGAGCATGGCAGCATCCGCAGTCCAGCTATAAGCTTCAGACAGAGTAGTAATCCAGAGAATCGTGGCTTCGATAGTGCCGTAGTAAGGGGTGTGTGGGACTTCATGGAGTTGCGCCAACTCACCCCGCCGAATTTCATGCAGAATTTTACCGGGTTGGGCATCGCGCCAATCATCAACTTCCGTTGCCTGAAGCTGTGCCAGACGCAGCAGCGTTCCTCTAGCAAACTCAGGGTTTACGCCCATGGTTTGCAGCCCTGCAATAATTGAGTCACGACCAAACACCGCCACAAACCAGGGCAACCCTGCCGCTGGCATCCAGTAAGATTTTCCGTTGTCTTCAAAGGCAATCCGTAACGCCCCGATGTCGATCAGCGCCTGCCGGTAGGTACTGGCAACTTCTACATTAGAAGATTGGAGCTGCGTTGAAATATCAAGAAAATTCGCCAGTACCTTACCTGCTTCGGTTACATCGATATCGGCGCTGGTGTGACGGGGTTCTAAGACATCGCCATCGGCTAGGGCAATATGGTTGATACATCCACCCCAGGTTTGACCTGGTTCAAGCACTACATCGAAAATCAGGCGACCGTTAGCATAGTAGGGCGGCGAGTCGGAATGCTCCATCGCAGTGATCAGTCCTCTACGAAAGGGGCCATTCTGATACTCGGTCATCAGTTTACCGTCATCCCACACGGTCTGCATTTGCCCCCGTGCCAGAAGCTGCTTCCCTTTGACCTGAAAAATATCGGCAAAGTCGCAGCGCAGAGACAGCATAAGCTGCAATTCGACCCGCTGCATGTGGTGATTCGTAATATGGATATCTTCATGGAGTCCACCCACCACATCCCGTCGCAAAGTGACGATCAATCGGCCTTCAGGGAAGTTTCCGCTGACGGTTCGCAGTTCTGGGTTGGTGAATTGATATAGCGCTACTCGATGGGTGAGAGTACTGGAGGCCAAAAGTTTTAAGGAGGTTCGGTTGAGCGAAATCTCATAGTATGAAATCAACCGAGTATCTCGCACAAAAAATCCTTGGGGAAGCTGATCATTGATTGAGCCATCACGAGCAGTCACTAGGAAGGAAGACCCATCGCTAATAGCGATTTGCTCGGTATTTACAGCTACTTTTGTGGGCATAATTGACTTCTCCTAAATACGTTAAGTCAGGTAGCCAAAATAACCTACACAATTCAAGAGAAATAGATCTAGGCTAAAAGCCTTATAAGACACTTAGCCAAAATAAGCAATTCAACTATTGCTGTTAAATGGTCGAATGACTTATTTTGGCTAGCTCCCTAATACTGGGGTCTAGGAGAGATCAAAAGATCAAACTCGCTCAATCTCCATAACTCCGACCAATTTTAAAATTGAAAACGAGTCAATGATTTTTCTTATACCCTGCAAGTTTTCTAGAAATATGAGTTTTTGAGGGATTCGACTGTATTGTTAGTGGCGATCAAAATCTTGAAAATAACAACTAGCTTCATCTCTACCTTATCGGTTAGAGCCTTACTATTGTTCCTGATAATTCCAAAGCAACCCACCATCTACAAAAAACGTGCTGCCCGTGATATAGCCTGCATTGTCTGAAGCGAGAAAGGCCACAATCGACGCAATATCTTGAGGTTGACCAAGCCGACCTAAAGGAATATTGTTGAGAAGTGCGCCTAGCTTTTGGGGATCGTTCAGTAGTTTGGTATTGATAGGGGTCTCAATCGCACCGGGAGCCACATTATTGACCGTGATTCCTAAAGAACCCAGCTCAACTGCTAAATTTCGGGTCAGCATTTTCATTCCGCCCTTACTAGCACAGTAGACGGCGAAATTCGGAAAAGGTAGCTCCTCATGCACCGAGCTAATGTTGATCACTTTTCCAGATCGCTTCGTTTCAATCAGATGCTGAACAAATACTTGAGTAGCAAAGAAAACACCCTTCAAATTGACATTCATTATCGCATCATAATCAGCTTCTGTCACGTCCCAAAAGGGAGAATTTTTTTCAATTCCAGCATTATTTACTAAAATATCTAGCTTACCAAAATGCTCAATGCTGTCCGCAATGAGTTGACGCACCTCCTCCACGCTGCCTAAATCTGCCTGGATCGTATGACCTGTCGAATGGGGGCAAAGTGCTGTGTAGCAACTGCCCCCAGATTCTTGAATCTGAGCCAGCGTTTCCTCCGCTCCCTCTGGATGAGAACGATAGTTAATGACAACATTTGCTCCTTCCTGCGCCAGACGCAAAACAATTGCCTGACCAATCCCCTGGCTGCTACCCGTTACGAGGGCAACTTTCCCTTCAATCGTCATGATCATTCCCCGCTCTCTGTTGGCTAACTACTCAAGTTGATCGGAATATACCGACCATTAAGAGATAAGAAAATGAGCCTCAGATGAAGACTGAGCAGATTTTAGATAAATGTGTGGAGCCATGAAAGTCTGAGCATTGCCGCGCAAGTCTGATTGTGAGGGAGATGGATTGTCCTTAGCCCTTTCTGCCTGTGATGTAGGCACGAGTGAGCGAATGCTGAGGGGTTTCAAATAGTTGAGTGGTTGTACCAGCCTCAACCAAGGCACCTGCCCCCTCCTGTACCCAAAACAATGCGGTATGGTCGGCGATGCGCTTGGCCTGAGCTAAATTATGGGTAACAACCAAGAGCGTATAGCGCCCCCGCAAGTGCAACAGAAGGTCTTCAATAATTTCGCTAGAGATGGGGTCAAGGGCACTACAGGGTTCGTCCATGAGCAAAATTTCTGGCTCTAGTGCTAACGCCCTAGCCAAACACAATCGCTGCTGCTGTCCACCGGAAAGAGACAGCGCAGGCATTTTGAGGCGATCTTTGACCTCTTCCCATAGCCCAACTTGCTGAAAACTATCCTCAATAATGTGGTTGATGCGATCTTGGGATTTAATACCGTGGTGTCTCAAGGGAAATTCTAAATTTTTCTGGATGGAGAGGGGAAAGGGATTCGGTTTTTGAAAGAGCATTCCAACGCGCCGCCGCAGTTTGATGACGTTGATGGCTCGGATATCTTGGTCTTCTAGCAAAATTCGCCCCGATACCGTTGCGTTAGGCGTTAACTCTACTAAGCGGTTGAGGCAGTTCAGAAAGCTCGTTTTGCCGCAGCCCGATGGCCCAATTAACGCCGTAATTTTGCCAGGTTCTAGGGTCAGGGTAATCTCTTTAAATGCCGTTTTATTCCCGTAATGAAGCGTTAGATTCTGGGTTTGAACCGTGGATAGATGAGGAACGGTTAGTGAAGCGGGATACTGTTGCATGGTGATACTGGGATTAGCCTGTCATTACTGGGTCTAGATAATGGGTCTAGATGACTTGAATACGGGAGCCTCGAAACCAGTGGGCTAGCCCAGAAATAATGGCGTTAATGACCATTAAGCCGATCGCTAATAGTAGTGCTGAAGCATAGGCATTGGCTTCACCGCCTGAAATATTCATGGCTAAATCAAAGATATGCACTGAAAGTGCGCGACCCGAATCCAGCAAAGAGTCTGGCATTCGATCTACATAGCCGCTGGTAAAAATCAGGGCAGCCGTTTCGGCGATCGCCCGTCCTAAGCCCAGCAATATCCCAACCGCCAGACCGGGCATTGCCGCAGGCAGCAGCAGCACCCACAGCGCCGCCGTACGGGAAAGCCCTAAGGCGGCAGCGGAACGCCGATAATCATCCGGTACTGCCCGTAACCCTTCCTGAGTCGAGCGAATCAAAATGGGAAGCACCATGCAGGCTAAGGTTAACCCTCCCGCTAGAATCGAAAACCCCAACCCTAGCGTTTTACTAAAAAAGGCATTGCCAAACAGGCCAAACACAATCGAAGGCACCCCCGCCAATACGTCTAGGCTCAAGCGCACCAAACGCCCAAATAAACCCCGCTGGGGACTAAATTCAACGAGCAAAACTGCTGTGCCCACCCCTAACGGAATCGCAGTGGCTAAACATACCCCCACAATCAGGGCAGTCGAAACCAGAATGGGGGCAATGCCCCCCGCTCGTCCAGCCTTTTGCGGTGCAGTTGTCAAAAATGCCCAAGAGAGTTGACCGATGCCATGCCAAATCAAATCGCCAAGGAGCCAAAGCAAAACTCCCACGACCAGACAGGCGACGCTCCAAATCAGCAGCGTCATCAATGTCTCCGTTGTCCACCGCCAACGACGCGGGAAGAATGATTTTGCCAGACCTAACTGAGACATAGATTTAGTCATAGATTTTTCCCTGCTGAATGACCTCGGCGATCGCCACGAGCACCACAATCAACCCCATCAGCACCAAGCCACTCACAAACAATGCAGCGCGATGATCGCCGACGGCGTAGGCCACCTCTAGGGCAATATTGGCGGTCAACGTTCGCATTGGGGCAAAGAGGCTATCGGGCACCTGCACCACATTGCCACAGACCATCAACACCGCCATCGTCTCCCCGATCGCGCGGCCTGTTTCCAACATGACTCCTGCGAGTAACCCTGCCTTTGCCGCTGGCATCACCACACTGCGAACGGTCGCCCAGCGTCCAAGACCGAGCGCCGCCGCACCGCGTAGATAGTCTGGCGGGACGTTGCTAAAGCTGGCATCCGCCACCAGGGCAACGGTCGGCAAAATCATCACGCTCAAAATCAAGATGCCTGCCAAAAGACTCGGCCCCGGCGGATGGAGTTGCCCAATCAGCGGCACTAGCACCACCAGCCCCCAAAAGCCATAGACCACAGAGGGTATTCCCGCCAATAGCTCAATCAGGCGGCGGTAGACTTGGGCGATCGCAGGGGGAGCATAATACTGGCAAAAAACAGCAGACAGAATTCCTAACGGTGTTGCGAGTAAGACCGAACCCACGGTCACGAAAAGCGTGCCCCACAGCATCGGCAAAAGATTATATTCCTGACTCACGGGATGCCAAGACGCATCTTGAAAAAACCGAGCAAAGCCGATTTGCTGTAGAAACGGCAGCGCTTCTTGCAGCAGAAACAACAAAATCAGCAGCGCCACCACGCCAGACACCACGGCCAATCCGCGCAGCACCCCAATAAAAATCGCCTCACTGAGCCACGGGAACAAAATACTGCTCCTTCACAATGTCTGTCACGGCACTCGATTGAGCGAACTCAATAAACACTTTTTGTAAGCCTGTGGGGGCTGTCTTTGTCACCAAGTTGAGGGGACGAGAAATGGGAAACGTTTGATTAGAAACATTCGCCGTCGATGCCATCACATCATTAACGGGCAGGAGTTTGATCGAACTCCCGTTTTTTGCGTCGTATTCCGCTGACCCAATCGAGACGTAGCCAATGGCATTAGGATTGCCTGCGACGGTCTTAATCGCCTGTTCATTCTCGCCAATCACGACATCAGCTTTAATCGCCTTAGTCTCAAGCTTGAAATACTTGGCAAACAGTTCTAGCGTCGAGCGTCCTTCTGCTTTATTGACCACGGTAATGGGGGCATCTTTGCCGCCCACCTCTTGCCAATTGGTAATTTTTTTCGTGTAGAGACTCACCACTTGAGCATCGCTCAGTTTAGCCACTGGGTTGTCTTGGTGAAGGATCAGAGCAACACCATCTTTGGCAATTTCAAACGCCTGTAAATCCTTTTCCGCTGGCTTCAGTGCCCGTGAAACCATGCCGATATCTGCCACCCCCTGACGCGCATCAGAAATGCCCCGCGAAGACCCTCCCGACTGCACATCAATCCGCACCCCAGGATTTTGAGCCTCATAGCGCTTAGCAATTTCAGCCACGAGGGGCGCAACCGTACTCGAACCCGTCAAAACCAGTTTGCCTTGAGCTTGAGGAGAAGAATTTGCAGGTTTAGAAAGCGTCGAGCTGGAACAGGACTGCACCGCCAAGGCGACAGTCACGCCTAAGAGCAAAGGCATCAAGGCTCTAGAGTTTTGTCTGGTTTTTTGCATCAATCAACCTCCTTACAGTTTGTTTCATCACTCTCATTCCGCATGAGCCAATTCAGCATGAGACGTACAATCCGCTTCAAACGAGAGGACACAGCAGCCAAGATTGAGTATTTTCTGTCCATTGGACGGCTGTATGACATCGGTTAAGTGGTACAGGACGGCTTTGCCATCTCGAACTGCGGTCACAAAGCCCTCCTGTCGCAACACTTTAAGATGGTGAGACAGTAAACTTTGCTCTATCTGTAAAACCTGGTTTAATTCCCCAACATGTTTGGGACACTCCATCAGCAACTCCAGCACTGATAGGCGCGTCTCATCTGCCAAAATTTTCAACTTCTGCACACAGGAGCCTTTAGTTAGCACGGAAGAAACAGGCATCACGCTTAAACTCGATGGTAAACAGCGCACCCAGACTAACATGAAAAAATATTCATATTAATTGCAATTCATTTGATTACACTACCGGAGCTAACCGCTCAAGAATGAGGAATGCCTGAAGATTTACTGAAAACCGTCTAAAAATGTTTCCTTGAGCGCAGGCTGTCTTGGGAGTCTTCTTTTGCTCCCCAAAAGACAGAGGAGCCTCTTGATGACTTCAGCAAAAATTCATCTCTGCTTTAGGCTGCCATCACTCACGGACGGGAACCGTCGCTTACGCTAAGAAGGATAGAGAACTCAACCAGAACGGGTTCGAGGTGGTTTCGGCACAGGAGAGGCAGGCATGGCGGGGCAAGATTACTGGGTAGGCGAAAATGGGCAGTGTGTCGCCTGGGAGGTTAGCCCTCAAGACGCTGAACTGACTCAGCCCTATCGCCTCTATCGATTTTTGACCGACCTCGAAGACATTCTGGAGCAGGAGCCAGATGACCAGCGCCGATTGGCGTTGATTTCTCCCTTGGTGCGCCGTTTACTAAACAGCTCGACCTGGCTGCTGGACAATTATTTACCCCCAGATCCTGATACAGGCTGGTCGGTACTCATGCTCTACGATGAACCCGATTACCCCATTACGGTACAAACTGTGGTCTGGGCACCAGGGAGTGTTTCCCCGATTCATAATCATGCGGCCTGGGGAATTGTGGCGCTCCTGAGCGGCGAGGAGAAAAATACATTTTGGCGGCGTTCTGGGACAGCAGAGCAGCCAGATCTCATTGAGCAAGTGGGCAATCGCACCCTCTCCCCTGGCGATATCCTGTGCCTCATGCCGGATGCCATCCATCACATTGAAGCACTCTCTGATGAACCAACCATTAGTTTTAATCTCTACGGCGAAACCAACTACAGCCAGCGGTTTCAGTTTGATGCCGTACAGGGCACCGCACAGACCTTTTAGGCATTTCCCATGCGACTCGTCCCCTCTAAAATTTCAACCTCATCGCTTCAGTTTCGCCTAACCCTGGAGGTGGTTGTCATTTCAGTGATCGGGCTATGCAGCGTCGCACTATGGTCAGGCTGGCGGATGGAGAAAATTTTAGTTTCGGCGCACAAGCAAAACTTAGAATTTATTGCCTCACGCTTTCCTGAATATATGGAGCTATATAGCGAGGCAGGGAGCAAAGGCAACGGGCTGGAGAAAACCATTGCTAAAGTCTCAGCACCGGGACTAATGGTCTGGGCAAAAGACCCCAATGGTAATATTTTGGCAAAATCTGCAAGCCTTGATGAAGCATCGGATGCGACCGCACGTTCAATCTCGCTCGTGGAGGTGCCTGCTAAACCGAAGGTGTTTCAATTTGGAGATCGGTATGTGGTGCTGTGCGCGAATCCTGTTTTGATCCGGGGGAAACCTATCGGTAGAGTCTACCTCTCTCAAGATATTACCGACGATCAGCGACAGTTAAACGCGGGGCTGTGGGGCTTACTGCTTGTCAGTACCTTTGCTGTGCTGCTACTGATTGGGGCGATCGCCCATCGCATTCATCGTGCGCTCCAGCCCCTTGCCCACATGAGCCAGGTCGCCGGAGCCATTTCTGCCGACGATCTGAGTGCCGCTAAATTAGAGTTAAATCGGGCACCCGATGAAATTCTAGGGTTAGCGACTGCATTTAACGAAATGTTGACGCGACTATCGGGGTCTTGGGAGCAGCAGCGACAGTTTGTGGGCAATGTCTCCCACGAGTTACGCACCCCATTGACCGTCATTATTGGCTACCTGCAAAGCCTTTTGCGCCATAGCCATAACTTTAGCGCTCACCAGCGAGAAGCGCTAGAAACTACCGTTGGCGAAGCGGAGCGCACCGCCCGCATGCTGCAAGAATTGCTCGATTTAGCCAGAGCCGATAGCGGTCAGTTGCACTTTCGCCTAGAACCCGTCTTTCTCAATACGTTTGTGACTGAAATCGCTCAAATGAGTGAAAAGGTGAGTCAGCGTAAAATATCTGTGCTAGAAACCACTGAAGATGTCATTGCCTTGGCAGATCATGACCGCCTAGAGCAAGTCTTAATTAACTTAATCGATAACGCTGTCAAGTATTCCGAAGCCCCTCAGCCCGTTGAGCTAACCCTAAACGTGCAGGGGCAGCAGGCTATGATCCAGGTGCACGATCAGGGAATTGGGATTCCCTTTCAGCACCAAAAGCGAATTTTTGAGCGCTTCTACCGAGTTGATGAAGCCAGAAATCGTGCCAGGGAAGGAACGGGGTTAGGGCTAGCGATCGTTAAAAGCCTAGTCGAAGGGATGAATGGTCGGATCACCCTACGCTCCCAGCCCGACGAAGGCAGCGTATTTACCATCGCATTACCTCTATGGACAAAGCCGCTATGACCGCTCATATTCTGGTCGTTGAAGACGATCCCAAACTGGCTCACTTTATCGAAAGCGACCTCACCCTTGATGGCTACTGCGTGACGGTTGTAGACAATGGTTTAGATGGGCTAAGCGCTGCTCGAAGTGCTCAACCCGACCTTTTGATCTTAGATTGGATGCTCCCTGGTATGTCTGGGGTTGATTTATGTCGGCGACTCCGCGCCACCGGGATGCTCTCACCCATTATTATGCTGACGGCGAAGGATGAAGTGAGCGATCGCGTGGTTGGCCTGGATGCTGGAGCCGATGACTACTTAACCAAACCCTTCAGTATGGAGGAACTGTTGGCTAGAGTGCGCGCCCACCTGCGTAGAGTCAATCCCGAAGAACCCAATATCCTTGAATTTGATGCCCTGACCTTAAATCGCCTTACCCGTGAAGTGTATTTAGCAGATCGACGGGTTTCATTAACGGTGAAAGAATTCGATCTGATAGAACTACTCCTCAGTCACCCTAAACAAGTTTTTACCCGCGATCAAATCCTTGAAAAAGTCTGGGGCTACGACTTTATGGGCGAATCTAACATTATTGAGGTCTATGTTCGTGCCCTGCGGATTAAGTTAGAAGCCCATTATCCCTTGCGACTTATCCATACCATTCGGGGCGTAGGCTATGTTTTACGGGACTATGCCTAACTCACTTTAAGATGAGAATCTGATGCTGTTGGCGAATTATTTCTTTGTATCTGTATCGCCCATCCTGTCGTGGTCTGATTTACAAAACTCAATCAGTTTCCGTAGAAGAACGAAGAAGGTTCAATGCTTTTAGCTCGTTAAGCAATGTTTCGCCAACAGTTTCCGTATCTCGGCTCGACCCCAGAAAGGACTGAATCATGTCTCGTGTTCAATTGGCTTTGAATGTGAGTGATATTGACGCAGCCGTTGATTTCTATTTGAATCGAGCGCCCTCTCAAGCTTGCTTCTCTTAGCTTAAGGCATCAGAATGAAGGGAAAAAACCGTCAACTGTTCACAACTTGCTCAAGAGAGCTATTCTCAGAATTCATCGGCACTTTTACATTAGTCTTCGCAGGGACAGGGGCTGTCATTGTCAATTATCTCAGTCAGGGGGCTGTAACTCATCTCAGTATTAGGTTTGTTTGTGGAGCCGTGGTCACGGCGTTAATCTACGCCTTGGGTCATACTAGTGGCGCACATTTTAATCCTGCCGTGACGTTGACGTTTTGGAGTAGTGGGTTTTTCCAGAGACACCGAGTGTTGCCCTACATTTTGGCTCAAATATTGGGCGCAGTAGTTGCTTCAGGAGTGCTATGTCTTACGTTTGGCTCTGTGGCAAATTTAGGGGCAACACTTCCCTATCAGGGCAATTGTCAACAGTCTTTTAGCTTAGATCCCAAGATCACAAGCATTCTGATGCTTGTGATCTTGGGATCTGGATTAGATCGTCGTGCTCCGATTGGGTTTGCCGAAATTTCAATCGCTTTAACTGTCGGATTAGAAGCTGCCTGTATGGGATCGATCACCGGAGCCAGTTTGAACCCAGCACGCTCGTTTGCTCCTGCGCTGATCAGTTGGACATGGCAGCATCACTTGTTATATTGGAGCGCCCCAAGGCTAGGCGCACAACTAGCAGTGTGGGTTTATCGGTATCTATCGAACGATTTTTCTGATTTAAAGGATTAGGAGGCACTATGAAACGTGTGATGTTTGTCTGCAAGAAAAACTCAGCTCGGTCTCAAATAGCTGAGGGCTTTGCAAAAATCTTAGCTCAAGGAAAGGTTGAAATTGTTAGTTCTGGCTTAGAAGCTAGTCAGGTTAACCCAGGCGCGATTGCGGCAATGGATGCAGTAAATATCGATATTCGTGACCAGACGTCCAAACCTCTGAGTAACTTTAAGTCTGAAGATTTTGACGTCGTCATTTCTTTATGCGGCTGCGGTGTGAACTTACCCACGGATTGGGTACTCAGAGAGGTCTTTGAAGATTGGCACTTGGATGACCCAGCAGAACAGCCTGAAATTTTTCCAAGGGTACGCGATAAGGTAAAGGAGCGTGTGGAAATGCTAATGCAGAAACTGACTCAGGAACAAACTCTTAGTGCTTGAGCCTTAGTATCCAAATGATAAGAGTTTCCTCCAAAAAGCAAATGCCCACAAAGATGGGTTTAGGTCTGCCTATGCATTCTAAACATTTCATAATTGACCTTCCCCCGAATCGTAAAGCAAGCACTAGCCAGCACCCACGCTAGCATTCTCCCGCTTTTGCCTTTGCCAAACAGAAGCAGTGCGATCGCCCTTCCCCCCATCCCTAGCCAGCACTGTTCGCTAGAGTTTCGCCAGAGTCCAAGTAATTCGCCCCCACCCACCTGAGCAAAGCATTGCCGTTGCCCATGCCATGCCCGTGTGGTGCTGTTGTTCCTGCGATCGCCTCTGGTCGCCGTCGCTGTGCCCGTGGGAAGCGGCGGCTTGGGTTGGGGAGAGTGATCGCTCTTCTCTTGCCGTTTCCATAAGCAGCAACGCTATTGCATAGTGTCTGGTCACAATGTGATCGTCTTAGTCAAATTTAGCCGGATCAATACCGTGTTCAGTCAGATAGCGATCAACCAATGCCGTGATTTCATCTTGAAGAGTAGAGCGATTTTCAAGGGCTAATTTTTTTAATTCATGGTGCTTCGCTTCGGGGACGTAGAACAAAATACCCTTGCGCCCTCGACGAATCGGAGCTACATAGCTTTTTGATTCTGATTCCGTGCTTGTATCGGCTGCATTCTGCAACTCAGAGTCTTCCTCAAGCGCCTTTGAGACTGAGGGTAGGGTTACATTCAAATTACCTCTACGTTTGCCTTTTACTGTCATCTGATCGCCTCATAAAAACCAAGCATGATATCACTATAAATATATAACAGGATAAAGGACTATATCTTTAACTTGTTATTGACTTAAACATTTATCTCTAACTGGGCGTTGGCTCCCTCTGATTACCTAATGACCTGTCAATCTTAAATAAACCACTCTAGTAATTTAGTGTGATATCACTTAAGCCTTTTAACTCTTTATGAAGATAGCTGTTGAACTACTATTTCTCGCTTAAGCAACTAAGCCCCGTAATGATATAGCATGATATCACTATAACTTTATATCCTAGTAAATGCTTATACCTTTAGCTTTTTATTGATATAGCTATATAGAGTCTTTATCTCTTTAGCAGCTTTGCCTTTGGGTTCATATTCAATAACCCCTTGACCTGCTGCAAAGGCTCTGATGAAGGCAACGCGATCGCCAATGCAGTCTTTAAATAAATCTAAGCCAGTAGTTTTAAGGACATCTCTAGCTTCAGTCTCTAACGTACCTCTAGCTGGCACGGCATTTAGGACGAGAACGGCAGGCTTTTTAACGAATTGAATGACCTCGATGGTTGCCCCCATAGCCTGAAGATCAGATGAGGAAGGGCGACAAGGCACCACGATCAGATCCGATTGCCGAGCAGCGATTGTGACGTTCGGATCGCCATGTGGAGGGTAGTCAATAAAAACGGTTAAAACACCATCGTTTTTAGCACTAGCTAGAACCTTGTCCAGTCGATTCGTGGGAGTGGTAATCGTCGTTAGGTTAGTCTCCTCTCGATTGTCAGCCCAAGCGATTGAGCTACCTTGTGGGTCAATGTCAATCAATAATGTTTTTTGTCCCCGAAGGCTTGCGGCATGAGTCGCTAAGTTTGTTGCGATACAGGTTTTGCCTGCACCTCCCTTGGTTGAAACAATTGATATCACTCTCATTATTTAACTTAGTAAAGTGATATCACAATATCATCACTTAGATTATCTTGGTAGCTTTTGAATAAGTTAAATCAATAAAGTGATATCACTTTATACTGCTATGTTTTTTCTCGAAAGTGCTTGTGAGGGTTTTGTTCTGGTTTGTTTGCGCCTCACGTCTGTGATCGCCTAAACCATGCCAGAGCCATCTTTTCTAAAGTGATATACTTAAAGGTATGAAGTATTTATCATACCTTTAAGTATCCTAATGAAAAGTAAAATTGCGGTTTCGTTGGATCAAGAATTGATAAAGTTCTTGGACGCGCAGGCAGTTAACCGGAGTGAATATCTTAATGGCCTGTTAGTAGAGCAGCGCACTAAAGTCTTGAGAGAACAGATGATTGCAGCACTGCAAGCGGATCAAGCAGATGCAGAGTATCAGGCAGAGATTGCAGCCTGGGATCCAGTTGTTGGGGATGGAATAGATGCCGAAGGGTGAATTAACGTATCGGCGTGGAGATATCCGCTGGGTCACTCTAGACCCGACCGTAGGGGCAGAGATCCAAAAAACGCGCTCCTGTCTGGTCATCCAGAATGACGTGATGAACCAGTACGGGCAGTTATCGGTTGTCTTGCCCTTTCGACCAGGGAAGAAACAAGCGCCGTATGTAGTGAATGTAAAAGCGAGTGCTGAGAATGGCTTAGACCAGGATCGGTCTATAGATGTAGGTCAAGTGCGTTCTGTTGATGGTCAGCGAATTCTAGGAATCGTTGGACGACTTGAAGAACGATATTGGACAGAGATTAAGACAGCGCTTGATATCGTGCTGGGATTTTCGATGTAAAGTCCAATTTCCCCCTCTATTTCAAGGCCGTGCCTCCGCCGCCCCCTTGCAAATCGCCAACTTATGCGATCGCCCCCTTCCCAACCCCGCCTCCGCCGTCGCCCAAGCGAGTGAGCGCGAGAATTCACCAGGGCTA
>JBGSVR010000269.1:0-2242 GCA_041752855.1 Thermosynechococcaceae cyanobacterium | reverse complement strand
ATCCACGCTACTTTATGAATCTAATCTATATCACTTTGTGATTTCCCTTTTTATCCAATCCGTAAACAATAATAGAAGGATCTCACCTCGCCTCTTTGGATTGAGTTCAGGCTTTATAATTTCATCGACATAAATTAAACTAACTCCATTAGCACTCAGGATAGGCTTTAAGAGCTGTGGCGGTCTACTTGCAAATACGGCACTAGAAATTTCTGCTCTTAGCTCTGGTCTTCTTAAAATTCCGCGATACGCTCCCTTACGACGTAGCTCAGGATCTTGGATATATTTCTGTGCAACTTCAAAGAATGTTGTTTCTCCTTCTTTGAGGCTATAAAATAGCTCTAGAGCAGTATCTTCATCTTCTAAAATCACTTCATATAGTGCAACTGTAGTGTAGTCCAACTGATGAGCAGCAAAGTAGGCTTCTACTTGGTCTACAAATAAATGCTGTACCAGTTTCGACTGAAGAACAGAGAAACGAATCATAGATTCAAATTCTTCCACCGCCAGATCCTGCTGCTGTAGCCAAGCTAAAGTATCTTCTGTTCTTTGAAGATTGTTAACCTTGCGAAACTCGTCAGCCGCCGTCTGGATATCCTCTGGTGCAACCTCAATCTTTCTTTCTAGGGCAGCATTTTGGACAATGTGGCGAGCGGCGATCGCCTCTTTAACCGCCCCCAATTGCCCCGATAGCTTCACCTGTTGCAGCACGTCTTCAGCAGAAATTGTGAGTCTTTCAGTCATATCAGCATCCTTAAACAAGTTATCAAAGTCAATCGAACAAGGAACTATTGGAGACTTATAGCCGTAGCCCGCCTTCTTGAAGCTTTTTGAATGGGTCTATCAGAAAGTCGATAACGCGACGCTGACGTACAATCACTTCAGCCGTGGCAGCTTGCCCAGGCGTAAGCAATATCTTTTTGGTTGGGGTTTGAATAAAAGGTTGATCGAGCGTCACCTCTAAATCAAATACCTCAGACTGTGCGCCATTAACCTGCACCACCTTAGAATCTGGCGATAGCCATTGCAGCTGCCCCGAAACCACGCCGTAATCTTGGAACGGATACGCATCAAACTTAAGCTTCACAGGTTGCCCCACCTTCAAAAAACCGCTGTTAGAACTCGGCACCTGCGCCTTCACAATCAGCGGCACGTTTTGAGGCGCAATTTGAGCAATGAGCTGTCCTGCTTGCAAAAAAGATTTTGCTTTTTTGATCGGGAGTTCAAAAATGGTGCCTGTAATGGGCGATCGCACCACACGCTGCTCAAGCTGTAGATTCAGCGCCTGGAGCTGACTTTGGCTTTGCTTAATATCTGACCGAAGGGTATTAGATTGAGACTCTAGCTGCTTAAGCTGCTCCTGGGTTTTGAGGAGCGCCAGTTCCCCAGACTTCGAGAGCGTAGTTTGCCCACCTTGCTGCTCTTGTAGCCTTAAATTCGCCTGTGCTTGTTCTGCCTGAAGCGTTTGCTTCAGCCCTTGATAGCCCTTCTGTCTTTCGATCAGGCTTTTTTGACCCTGCTGAATTTCGGCAGTAGCTTGGTCACGGAGCCGACGACTTTCATCCGCAGATCGCTCCAGCTCCACGAGCCTTACCGCAGGTTCGACCCCAGCAGTGACCAGCGTTTGATATCGCTTAATCTCCCCCAGCTCTTTTTGATATCGACCTTCCGCACGAATCAAATCGGTTTGGGCCGCATTCAGTCTTGCTTCGGCTTGCTCTACTTGAGCTAACCTTTCAGCTTCTTGCACAGGGGCATTCGCCTGACTCGCCGACAAAGACTGGCGTGCTTGCCCCACCTGAGATAATTTCTCCGAGGCCTGCGCCTGATTTTGCTGCGCCTGTACACTCAGCGTACTCAGTACCTGGGTTTTTAAAATCTCAAGCTGATTGAGCTGGCTGTTCTGGCCTACTAACTTCGCTTGAGCCTGCTGAAGTTCTGTCCGCAGTACATCAGACTCTAGCTCCACTAAAACCTGACCCTTTTTAACCGTCTGTCCCTCCTGAACCCGAACGGTTTCAACCGTCCCCGCAGTGGGTGAATCTAGGCGTTGAGTCGCGCCTTTGGGTTCGATTCGTCCTCTGGCAACCCCTGTTTCGTCCACTTGAGAGAGCATTGCCCAAGGCAGGGCGATCGCCGCAAAGGTAAGCAAAAAATAAAGCAGTCCCCTTGTCCACACCTGCGGGAGCGCATTGATTTGATCTTCGGCATAGGGCGACCACTCCTGCTCAGACGCTGCGAT
>JBGSVR010000268.1:0-4390 GCA_041752855.1 Thermosynechococcaceae cyanobacterium | reverse complement strand
AACTTGAAGAAATATGTCTGACTCAGGAGCGGGGATGATTCCAGTGCCTTCTCAAGCCCAGCAGTCCACTACTGCCACACCACAGTCCCCAGAACACGGCACCCAAGCGCTCAATCGTCAGATTATTGCGATTTTAGACTTTGGCTCTCAGTATTCTGAACTCATTGCCCGTCGCATTCGAGAAACGCAGGTCTATTCTGAGGTGCTGTCTTACCGCACTACGGCGGCACAGCTCAAGCAGCTCAACCCCAAGGGCATTATTTTGTCTGGGGGGCCTAGCTCTGTTTACGATGATGGCGCGCCCATTTGCGATCCAGAGATTTGGCAGCTTGGCGTACCCGTCTTGGGCGTTTGCTACGGTATGCAGCTCATGGTGCAGCAGCTCGGCGGTCAGGTCGAGCGGTCTGACTTGGCTGAGTATGGCAAAGCTTCGCTCCACATTGATGACCCCACCGATCTCTTCACCAATGTGGAAGATGAGGCCATCATGTGGATGAGCCACGGGGATTCTGTCACGCAGCTCCCCGATGGGTTTAAGACCTTGGCTCATACGACCAATACGCCCTGTGCGGCGATCGCCCATCATGAGCGCAATTTTTATGGGGTGCAGTTCCATCCAGAGGTGGTGCATTCGGTTGGGGGGCAGTCCCTCATCCGCAACTTTGTCTACCACATCTGCGAGTGCGAACCCACCTGGACTACCGATGCCTTTGTCGAAGAAGCCATCCGCGAAATTCGTGCCAGAGTAGGCGAAAAGCGCGTGCTGCTGGCGCTCTCCGGCGGCGTTGATTCTTCGACTTTGGCCTTTTTGCTGCACCGCGCCATCGGCGATAAGTTGACCTGCATGTTTATTGACCAAGGCTTTATGCGAAAGCTAGAGCCAGAGCGCCTGGTCAAATTGTTCAAAGACGAATTTCACATCGCAGTGGAGTACGTCCATGCCCGCGATCGCTTTTTAGCCCGCATTGAAGGCATCACCGATCCAGAAGAAAAGCGCAAGCGAATTGGACATGAGTTTATTCAGGTTTTTGAAGAAGAATCGCGGCGGCTAGGGCCGTTTGACTACTTGGCGCAAGGCACTCTCTATCCAGACGTGATTGAATCTGCTGACACCAACGTTGACCCCGCAACCGGAGAACGCGTTGCTGTCAAAATTAAGAGCCATCACAACGTGGGTGGTCTACCCAAAGATCTGCGGTTTAAGCTAGTGGAGCCACTCCGCAAGCTGTTCAAAGATGAAGTGCGTAAGTTAGGCCGTGTGCTGGGCTTACCAGACGAGATTGTGAAGCGGCATCCGTTTCCTGGGCCTGGGTTAGCCATTCGCATTATTGGCGAAGTGACAGCAGAACGTCTCAATATTTTGCGAGACGCGGATCTCATTGTGCGTCAAGAGATTAACCGCGCTGGGGTCTACCACGACTACTGGCAGGCATTTGCGGTACTACTTCCGGTTCGCAGCGTTGGCGTAATGGGCGACAAACGCACCTATGCGTACCCCATTGTGCTGCGCCTGGTTTCTAGTGAAGATGGTATGACGGCAGACTGGTCTCGTGCGCCCTACGAATTGCTGGAGAAAATCTCCAATCGCATTGTTAATGAGGTTGAAGGGGTGAACCGAGTAGTGTACGACATCACCTCAAAGCCCCCTGGCACCATTGAGTGGGAGTAAATCCAGGTTTTTTAGGGGCGAGTGGTAGCTTGGGTTTCGCAACCCAAGTCCTAAACCGTAGAGTATCGTAGAGCAAAAATATCAGGCGGCACCTATTTTTTACGCTGGTAACGCACCATCGGCGATCGCCTTGGTCTGCAATGCAGCGACATCCGTTTGCGATTGATGCAGCGGATTTTGCCGGAACATCTGCACGGCATTTTTGGCTACAGCAACTGAGATCGCCACATCCAGTAAAATAGCTGAGGTTCTTTCTAGCACACCGCTTGAAAACAGACTCTATCTTCTACCGCATCTTTCAGACTGACCCTGGCATTCTTTTTGAACTGTTGGGTCAGTCTGCTGACTTGGCAGTGGGCTATGAATTTCGCTCTGTTGAAATCAAACAGCTTGCCTTTCGTATTGATGGGGTATTGCTCCCTACTACTGATGCTGTTGACCAAACCGTTTGGTTCATCGAAGTGCAGTTTCAAAAAGACCCGCATTTCTACCATCGCTTCTTCGCTGAAATCGCATTATTTCTCGCCCAGCATCCTCAGACCCTAGACTGGCAAGCCGTTGTACTGTTTCCTCGTCGCAGCATCGAACCTGACCAGACTCGTCTACACAGAGCGCAGTTGAACAGTGACCAAGTGCATCGGGTATATCTCAACGAACTCAAGTCAAGCGATGCGTTAGGGGTGGGGTTAATGCAGTTGATTTTGGCAGATCCAGGCAGTGCGGTCAGTCAAGCGCAGACCTTGATGACAAAGACGAGAAGCCAAGATCAAACAAATCCAAAGATTGCAGCGATAATAGGATTGATAGAAACGATAGTGGTGTACAAATTCCCTCAGCTTAGTCGAGAGGAGATAGAGCGTATGTTTGGACTCAGTGAACTAAAAGAAACGAAGGTGTACCAAGAGGCTTTGCAGGAGGGTCGTCAAGAGGGTCGCCAAGAAGGTGAAGTATTGCTCATCTTGCGTTTGCTGACCCGCCGCTTTGGTGTAGTTTCTCCAGGGATGCAAGCACAGATTCAGGCGCTGTCGCTATCTCAGCTCGAATCGTTGGGCGAAGCTTTACTTGATTTTTCGCAGCTTTCTGAGCTACAGGATTGGCTACGGTCTCATGCCTAGGCTAGACGCTCTTTCCTCAATAACGTGAGTTTGACAGAATCCAATTCCCCTCATCCTCCCAGCCCCTTCTCCCGCAGGAGAAGGAGGAGCAAGAAAGAACCAAGGCTTCTAAGCCCCTCTCCTGCGGGAGAGGGGCTTAGAAGCCTTTGGCTATAAGAAAGGGGGTGAGGGTCTTAAATGCATCATCAAACTCACGTTCAATAGGTAGCTTGGGTTTCGTGCCTGATGCTGTTGGCGAAATCCCCTTGAACTTCTGAAAGCTTACTTTTGTCGTAGCAATCTCAATTGAGAATTATGGGTTACGTGACTTCGCCAACAGCATCTGTTCCTCAACCCAGCCTACGTTACTCTTTATGCTGCGTTTGAACGCTATGGATGGCGATCGCCACGGTGAGCCGTCCCAATCCCGAAGAGAGTCTGCCACCACCCAAGACGGGGTTTGGTTTGCATATCTGAAGGAGATTGAGCGGTCAAAGGCTGCGCAGGAATAGCAGGTGGTTTATGAGCTGCTCTAGAGCGAACAGAAGTCACTGTAGAATACTGCGCCAAAGAAGGCTCTGTAGGGGTTGCCAACATTCTCTGAACCAATGATTGAGGGGCAGCCGCCTCTGAAGCAGCGGCAGGCATCACTTCTTCCAAAGGTAAAACGGCTGTAACTTGAGTCATAGTAGTTTCTGGATTAAGGCAGTAGCGACTCATCCAGATTGCTGTTTTGCGCAGATTGGCTGTATCTATTTGCCCAAGCTGGTGTAGCCAATCTTGAGACTCAAGATTCACATCGTCTAGCGCTGGAAGGCTATTGGCGCGGAAAAAATGTTCGACATGAGGCAACGTAGTCAGTTGGTTTTTCAGCGATAAACCATGAAAGCTTTGCACCAAACGAGCAATTTTTTCGGTAGGTGGGAGAATTTCGGAAGTTAACAATGCCTGATTGCGCGTAAAGCAGTATTGACTGAGATCTGATCTGCTGAGCGCTGACTCAATTGGAAGATTTTCTGACTCAAGCACATCTGGCTGCATCTCAGTCGAAACGGCTTGCATCGAAGCCTCTGGTATACCTGCTTCAGCGGAAGGCAGCGCAAGAATGACTTCCCAGTCTGGCTCGATGGTGCCGAGTTCACGGCTATACAGATGCAGGGTTTGGAGATGTGGGAGCTGGAAGGGAGCGGACTCTTGGTGCGGCACCGCGCTGAAAGAGCTAGCGATCGCCCCTTGAACCTTTTCCGTCAGCGTTTCATAAGAAAAAGACTGATCTACCTCAGACCGATTGGCATAAACGTAGAGCGTTTCGGCATCGTGAACAACCTGAAAGATTAGATTTAAACCCTGACAAGCTTGATCTAGGGCTTCGAAAACATCTGTTTCATTCATCTGAGCAGGCAGAGCAGCGACTTCTATAGCATTCCCAGGTTGAGGATGAATGTGATGCTCAATGTGCGCATTTGTACCCACAGCCTCGCCCTGTTAGGATCAGCAGCGGTGGGAAGTAAACTTGAATCACCGATAATAGCCTAAGAGTTGAGATAATCTGAGTGCAAAAACAACCGCGCCGCTGGGGCACCATTGCTGTTTTGGGGGTTTCTAGCCTGGTCTTTATTGGTCTTTC
>JBGSVR010000267.1:0-2901 GCA_041752855.1 Thermosynechococcaceae cyanobacterium | reverse complement strand
GCGCTTTTACCTGCTCTCCCTTTAGAGACCTTAATGGCTTTGCTTATGACAACCACTGGCTTAAAAATCTCCTCATTGCTTCCTCCCTCAATGGCAGAGGCATGGGCAAATTTTCTGGACACAAACTAATTTAGAATCAGGGATAACGAAGCCCTCTGACACAAGGTTTGCCGTGACAGATATTAGGACTATAGGTAATACGTTGTAAAAGTATGTTTTCCATAGATTCATTCTCTATAATTGCTAGATTTTGAAGAGGTCGTTCAATTAGCTTAAAATTACAGTATTTCTAATTTATTATTTTCGCCGTTTTAGCATAAAGTAAAGGCATAATATAAGCGCCCAAGCCTATCCCAGAAATGAGTCCAAAGAGGGTCACAATCGGGTTGCTGTAGCTCCACCAGCCCCAGTATTGCGCCCATAGTTCTGCTGGGTAAACAAGGCAAAGCAGAACGGTCAGGCAAAATCCGGCAATGCCGTATTGGTTGAGCCAGTAAATCTCGCGTCCTGAGTTACGGCTAATCACCCACCGCATTAGGACAAGCCCCATTAGGGTGCCATAGCAGCGCATACAGACTGCCATGATTTGAGGTGGAGATAGCGCCAGCCCCATTTCTGGCTGAGGGCAAACGTGATCGCCCATAAAGTAGATAATGTTGGCGATGAGCGGCAGCAGCGGCAGTGATGTAGAGGCTAAAAAGGGTGCTGCCAATGGCCCCCCCAATAGTGCGACTAATATAATATCTGCTACCAGGCTTTTGAAGGGGTGCTGCCGTACCGTTGACCTATTTTGCCAAACCGTCATTTTGATTTTGCCTTAATTTTTTAGCCTTAAAACTCAATCCCTGCCTGTGCTTTAACACCTTGTTCTCGAAACGGATGCTTTACCAACGTCATTTCTGTCACTAAGTCTGCGGCCTCGATCAGAGCAGCAGGCGCACCACGCCCCGTTAAGATGACGTGAGCGTTTTCGGGCTTTTGACTAATGCCTGCCAAAATTTCATCTAGCTGCAAATACTCAAGCTTGAGCGCAATATTAATTTCATCTAGCAATACAAGCTGATAATCTGGGTTCTGGATATATTCTAAGGCTTTAACCCAAGCCTCTTGAGCCTTTAAGATATCTCGCGCCCGATCCTGGGTTTCCCAGGTGAACCCTTCACCCATGGCGTGAAACTGAATCTGCTCAGGCCAGAGGGCAAACACAGACTTCTCGGCGGGTTCCCAACCGCCTTTAATAAATTGAATAATCGCAACCTTATGACCGTGACCGAGCGATCGCAGCACCATCCCTAATGCCGCCGTGGTTTTGCCCTTCCCGTTGCCCGTATGGACAATGACTAGCCCCTTCTGCTGCGATCGCGCGTCTAGCCTTTGCTCTTGAACTTCTTTGCGGCGCTGCATTTTTTTGCGATACTGTTCTTCGCTCAAGCCTTCGCACTGCTTAGGGTCTAGGGTATTGAGTGAACCCGTTTTGTCTTCAGAAAAAGCCATCGGTCTAGCAATAAAGGTCTGCCCTCTCTAAGATATAGCAGTTTTAGGGCGATAGGTCCGATGGCTAGTTTGCACCAGCTATAGCAAACGCAGGCTTTGAAAATCAGTCTTTTCAGGGGGTGTGAATTATTTTAGAGCGCCCGCGCGAGATGCAGCGCAGATGTAGAAAAGGCTGGAAAATCTCTACCTAAAATGACTTGACTCTCTAGTTAACTAGAAGGTTGATGATAGAGGGTAGTAGCAACTCGACGAGATTGACATGATGACTTTGCAAATTAACGTTCCTGATATGGCCTGTGGTGCCTGTGCTTCTACCATTACGAAAGCCATTACAGCCCTTGATGCCACGGCAATTGTAGAACCAGACTTAACGACCAAGTGGATCAGTATTACAACCCAGGCCGAGGCAGGGGTAGTGAAAGAGGCGATCGCCGCCGCAGGCTACACCGTCGCTGAATAATCAGATCCCCCCATCATCGGAGGTGTGGATGACTAAAACGAGTGCAACCTTTAGGCTACGCGGCATGAGCTGTGCCGCTTGTGCCAACAGCATTGAAGAAGCCATTCGTTCAGTGGCTGGCGTCAGTGAGAGCAGCGTTAACTTTGCGACGGAACAGGCTTCTGTTAACTATGATCCTCAAAAAACAGACGTCACAGCCATTGAAAAGGCCGTTGATGCGGCTGGATATTCGGCCTTTTTGCTTCAAGATCCGTTTGCCGCAGACGATGATGTTGAACGGCGATCGCAACGGGCGCAAACGCGTGACTTAACGCGCAAAGTCTGGACGGGTGCCATCATTAGTGCAGTTGTGGTTCTCGGCTCTATCCCTGCCATGACGGGGCTGCATATTGCCTTCATCCCTATGTGGCTGCATGATTTCTGG
Source organism: Thermosynechococcaceae cyanobacterium (assembly GCA_041752855.1). Taxonomy (GTDB): domain Bacteria; phylum Cyanobacteriota; class Cyanobacteriia; order Thermosynechococcales; family Thermosynechococcaceae; genus JAAURS01. The sequence continues at coordinate 523 of JBGSVR010000267.1, read as the reverse complement.
CTACAGGCCGTGTTAACCGCTCCGGTGCAGTTCTGGTGCGGTAAATCTTTTTATGTGAACGCTTGGAAAGCCCTTAAGCGCCACAATGCCACAATGGATACGCTCATTGCGCTGGGCACAAGCGCTGCGTACTTTTACTCATTATTTATTACATTCTTCCCCAAATTTCTAACAGATCAAGGCTTAGCGCCCAGCGTTTATTACGAGTCAGCCTCTGTTGTCATTACGCTGCTGCTATTAGGGCGTTTGCTAGAGAACCGTGCCAAGGGGCAAACGTCTAACGCAATTCGCAAGTTAATGGGCTTACAGGCCAAAACAGCCCGGATTGTCCGCGATGGAAAAGAACTTGATATCCCTATTGCGCAAGTGCGAGTGGGAGATGTTGCTGATTCTAAATTAGTTTGTGTCCAGAAAATTTGCCCATGCCTCTGCCATTGAGGGAGGAAGCAATGAGGAGATTTTTAAGCCAGTGGTTGTCATAAGCAAAGCCATTAAGGTCTCTAAAGGGAGAGCAGGTAAAAGC
>JBGSVR010000266.1:0-2695 GCA_041752855.1 Thermosynechococcaceae cyanobacterium | reverse complement strand
TGCCCAATCAGTTTTCGACGCGTCCGCTCAATGCTGATGAACTTAGCCTGAAGCTGACGCTGGATACTCGATTGCAGTGGTCTGCAACAATGGCGCTTCACAAGAAGCTAAAGCAGTACAATGCGGTACGCGGCGCTGTAGTGGTGATGGACGTAAAGGACGGGTCACTGCGGGCATTGGCGGCGGAACCAGCCTATGACCCCAGCCAGTTTTATAAGGCAAACCCTGCGCTATTTAGAAACTGGGCGATCGCCGATCTTTACGAACCTGGCTCCACCTTTAAGCCCATTAACATTGCGATCGCCCTAGATGCAGGTGCCATTAAGCCCGATACTGTTGTCTACGACCCAGGCAACATTTCGGTGGGTGGGTGGCCGATTCAAAACAACGATGGCTCTGCCTACGGAGCAATCAACATCACTAAGGTGCTTGAGGTTTCGAGCAATATTGGGATGGTTCGCATTATGGAGCGCGTCAAACGGTCGACCTACTACGACTATCTCAAAAAAATTGGCATTGGCGAAATTACGGGTACCGATATGCCCTTTGAAACAGCGGGCAGCATGAAAGACCGACCTCAGTTTGTAGACTATCCCATTGAGGCGGCGACGAACTCCTTTGGACAGGGCTTCTCGGTTACGCCCATCCAGATGGCACAGCTTCATTCGGCGATCGCCAATGGGGGCATGATGGTGACACCTCACGTCACCGAGGGGCTATTTAACCCCAGCGGTAAGCTCATCTCCAAAACCGAACTCATCTCGCCTCGCCGAGTCTTTTCAGAAGCCACTACCGCCAGCGTGCGACAGATGATGGCAAGCGTGGTCGAAAATGGGACTGGTAAGCCTGCCAAAATTCCAGGCTATCGTCTCGGCGGCAAAACCGGAACTGCCCAGAAAGCGGGCGGTGGCACCTACCGCAATGCGCGTATTACGAGCTTTGTGGCGACGTTCCCTGCTGAGTCACCTCGGTATGTAGTCTTTGCCGTTGTAGATGAACCGAAGGGCGATGATGCCTTTGGTTCAACAGTTGCGGCTCCGATTGTGAAGTCTGTGATTGAGACGCTGATTAGTGTAGAGGGAATTCCCCCTAGCCACCCTGAAGAGCTGAAGAAGCCTGCTGCAAACTTAAAGGCTAAGCAGACACCCTAGAGTTAGCGAAGACTCAACAGTTCAAACTGCTGCCAGCAGAGGTAGAGCGCACGGGGCACATGGAAACAGCCCTTCCACTTGCCGCCTTTAAGGTTAAGCAATACCTCTCCCCTACGGTTTAGGTAGCCAAACCATTCGCCATATTCTGGATCTGCAAAATGTGACCAAGAATACTCATGCACCTTCTGGAACCACTCCCAGCACTCTGGACGATGGGTGAGGCGAGCGCCCATCGCCAGCGCCACCAACGTCTCTAAATGCACCCACCACAGCTTTTGATCCCACTCAAGCTGATGGGGGGGATGGCCTTCTGCGTCCATAAAGTAGTACAGGCCGCCATAGTCTTTATCCCAAGCAAAATTTAGGGTATTTAGCACCACGTCTACCGCACGGTTAATGGTGGCGGTATCACCTCGACGGTTGGCAATATCCATAATGAACCACATTGCCTCAATGCCGTGGCCTGGGTTCAGCAGTCGTCCGTCAAAGCAGTCGAGATGTGAACCATCCAGTGCCACATTTTCAAACATGATGCCTCGCACCGGATCTAAGAAATCCGTCATGACTTCTTGAACTGTTTCATCAAGGACGCGGTTCAGGGTTTCCTTGGGCAACAGCCAATCCATCTCTAGGGTCAGGTTAGCTAAAATCATCGGCACCGCTAAAGACTTCATCGGGCGGGTGCCAGGGTAGCCTTTGGTGTAGGTGCCCTTGGGGTTGTCCTTACGGCGCAGCACGTTGCTGTAGGCATCTAGCGCCACTTCCTTTGCCCAGTCTTGCCCAGACGCTAGCGCAAATTTGCTAAAGGCCATTGCGGCAAAACAGTCTGAAAAAATATTGTAGGGCTGGACTAGGGGCTGACCGTCTTGGGTCAGGGCAAAGTACCAGTCGCCGTTAACGTCACGACCGTGATTCGCTAAAAAGGTAGCGCCATTGGCTGCAATATTAAGCCAATCTTCACGCGGCTCAATGCAGTTATAAAACGTCGAGAACATCCACACCTGACGGTTTTGGAGCCAGATAAATTTATCGGTATCGTAAACCTTCCCCGCGCGATCAAGGCAGGTAAAGTAGCCGCCATGCTGCCAATCAACGGAGTGCTTCTCCCAAAAGGGAATCACATCATTGAGAAGGGCAGATTTGTACTGGTGGGCAAGGGCTTGAAAATCACGTTCCATGAAAATTTTTAGAGAAAAGTTTCGCTGTTGCTATCTACTGCTACTTACTACTGAACGTCCCACCAGCCAAAGCTAGGGCCAATAAAGCGAATGAAAACCCAGCCGCCGCCGAGGACAAAGATGCCAATCCAAGCCCCACGGGTGGTCCACTGCACAAATTTTTCGCTGTCTGCTTTACCAAAGGATAGCCCTGGTAAACCAAGAAGACTCGACTTTTCTTCACCATATTTGTCGCCGAGCTGCTCTTTTCGTCGCTTTGATTCACCCATTTTGCTGCTGCTCCTTGTTCTAACGACTAGAGGGTAAAACCCTTTATTTTAATGCTCTACAGCCATCCTACTATGGGGGCTGGCCTATACCGAACAT
>JBGSVR010000265.1:0-8649 GCA_041752855.1 Thermosynechococcaceae cyanobacterium | reverse complement strand
CCCATCTGTCCCGATTTTGTGATTGAGCTGAAGTCTGCAAGCGATCGCCTCAGCACCCTTCAATCCAAAATGCAGGAATATATCGACAACGGGGCAATATTGGGGCTTCTTATTGATCGCAAAGCAAAAACCGTTCATCTGTATCGCCCTCAGCAAGCCCCACAGATCTTAGAAAATCCAGTAGAAGTTCAAGGCGATCCAGAACTGCCTGGATTCACCCTCAAAATGAGCAAAATTTGGTAGCTCTTGCCCTTCAGTCAGGGGTTGACGGTAAGGCATCCTAGAACCATTCATAATAAAGAGGACGTTACCGTATGACCCAAAGCAACCCATGGCTAGAGATTTGCGCGGATTTATTAAGCTGCTTGAAGAACGCGGACAGCTCCGCCGCATTTCTGCACTAGTTGACTCAGATTTAGAAATCTCTGAAATTGCCAATCGCATGATGCAAAAGGGTGGCCCTGCCCTACTGTTTGAAAACGTGAAGGGTTACGATGCCCCCGTTGCCGTCAACCTCATGGGCACCGTAGAGCGCGTCTGCTGGTCCATGAACGTCGAGAAACCCGAAGATTTAGAAGCCCTCGGCAAAAAGCTGGCGCTGCTGTATCAGCCCAGACCCCCAAAAAAGATTTCCCAGGCGATCGATTTTGGTAAAGTTCTCTTCGATGTGCTTAAAGCCAAACCCAGTCGAGATCTGCTGCCGCCCTGCCAGCAAATTGTGCTGAAGGACGATGCCGTAGATCTCACCCAAATCCCCATGCTGCGTGTATACCCAGGCGATGCGGGGAAGGTGCTGACGCTAGGGTTAATGATAACTAAAGATCCAGAAAGCAAAATCCCTAACGTTGGGGTCTATCGACTCCAGCTTCAGTCTAAAAATACGATGACGGTACAGTGGCTCTCGGTGCGTGGTCCAACCCGTCACCTGCGCAAAGCAGCAGAGCGGGGCGAGAAACTGGAAGTGGCGATCGCCCTTGGGGTAGACCCTCTCGTGATTATGGCAGCGGCTACCCCTGTCCCCGTAGATCTTTCAGAATGGTTGTTTGCGGGGCTATACAGCGGTTCTGGTATTCATTTAGCAAAGTGTAAGACCGTTGATTTAGAAGTGCCTGCCGATGCCGAAATGATTTTAGAGGGCACCATTACCCCTGGCGAAACGGGCGTGGATGGCCCTGCGGGAGATCACATGGGCTATTACGGCGGTGTAAATGAGGCAGCACCGCTGCTGCACTTCAACTGCATAACCCATCGCAAAAATCCAATTTATCTCACCACCTTCAGCGGTCGCCCCCCTAAAGAAGATGCCATGATGGCGATCGCCCTCAACCGCGTCTATACCCCCATCCTGCGCCAGCAGGTACCCGAAATTATTGACTTCTTTTTGCCGATGGAGGCGCTGAGCTATAAAGCGGCGGTGTTGTCCATTGATAAAAGATATCCAGGCCACGCCCGTCGCGCCGCCCTTGCTTTTTGGAGCGCGCTGCCTCAGTTTAGCTATACCAAGTTTGTGATTGTGGTCGATAAAGACATTAATATTCGCGACCCGCGCGCGGTCGTTTGGGCGATCACCTCTAAAGTGGATCCTGCCCGTGACGTGTTTATTTTGCCGGACAACCCTTTTGATTCTTTAGACTTTGCGACAGAACGATCGGGTCTTGGCAGCAAGATGGGCATTGATGCCACTACCAAAGTTTATCCAGAAACCGATCGCGTTTGGAATGCCCCCCTGATTCCAGATCCAGACACTGCTGCGATGGTAGATCGACGCTGGGCAGAGTATGGTCTGGCTGACCTACAGCTTACAGAAGTCAACCCTAATTTATTTGGCTACGATATTCGCCAATAAAAAATCCCCGTGGAGGTCTCTTCCACGGGGACAGAAATAAGCTTAGAAACTAAACTGCATACGCAAGTTGCCTACAAAAACAGTAGGATTACCGCTGATATTGTTTGGGTTGATGATGGCATAAAAAGCAGGAACTAGAGCAACATTGTCATTGACAGGATAGAAGTAGCTTGCTTCAATATCGTACTGAGTTCCATATTTAGTTCCTCCAACGCCGCCCCCAGCAATCAGAAAGTTTCGACCCTCAAGGACATCAGATGGTACTACAAACGCAAGCGTCGCCTGAGCGCCAGGCTTAAAGAGGTCAGGGAAGGCAAGACCAAATTGAATGGATTGGTTATTGACATCTCCTTTCGGTCTTGTTGGATCAACGGGGGTAAGATTGGTGTTGCCATAGGTATAGCGACCAAAAATACCAAAACCTTTGGTGACTAACCAATCAAAGTTAAACTCAAACGTATTTGCCGTTGCGGGCTTAAGCGCTCCGCCAAAGCCATCGTCTGCTAGACCATATAACGGTAAGCCCGCTGTCCCACCAATTAATCCACCAAATACCGTTGCAAGATTAGTGCGAGTATAGAGAACGCGAAGATTAACCGTCTTTACAGGAGAGTAGGTTACTTCACCCGTTAGGGTATTTGTGCCGTCAAATAGGCCAAATTGCGAGTTTTCAGCAGAGTTTAAGAAAGACGGCAAGAATTCGATACTTTGACTAAGATAGCCCAACTTCACCTGAAGTTTTGGACTGGGTGACCAGATTGCAATGGCACCCGCACCACGCTTACTAGCATTCAGCAAAGGACTCCCGATTGAGTCAAAGCTGGTACTTCCATTCAGAAAGAACGTGAATCGATTATTGTCAAAGTAACGGTAGAAATTGATGCGTGGGCCTACAACCAAGTCCAAGTTTTTGGCCACTGGGAAACTATAGTTTAGTTCCCGAACAACGAAGGTTCCAGAATCGACTCCAGCCGTTTGATCGGTGAAGGGAGTACCCCACGTATTAAACAAGCCAGCAGAAGCAAATGCATTTGCAGGAGAATTACCTGTCCCAGACGCAAGCTGGACTCTCAGTAGATCCTTTCCTGTAAAGGAGGTATTAAAGCCAAGCCATACTAATCCACTAAACGTAACGTTTGGATCACTATCTACTGTGCGGGTTCTCGGAACTCCGTTAACTCGGTTATCACTCAAGTTGCCGCTGAAGACACTAAACGGAAGAATTCCATCGGCTCCTTCAGCTAAGAGTCCATTTCCTGCGGTTGCGCCCGTGATATTGAAAAATGCATTCCCGCTAAGTTTAGTGGTGGTCGAAAACTGCTGGGCTTCTAGGGTCTTGGTACGGGCTTCTAGGCCATCCACGCGGCCTTTGAGGGTAGCAAGTTCTGTCTTGAACTCTTCTTGGAGCGCCTTAACCGTGGCGAGATCTTCTTTGCTGGCAAAGCGATCGCTAATCTGATCCAGACACGCATTCAGCGCTGCCGCTAATTCATAGCGCGTTGCGGCTCTGTTTCCTCTAAAAGTCCCGTCTGGATAGCCTGCAATACAGCCATAGCGCTCCACCAAAGACTGCAAAGCCTGAAATGCCCAGTCCGTGGGCTGTACATCAGACAGTTGAGAAACCGACGTAACCTGAGCTTCGTTGTTGTCCGTCGCCTGAACGAGCGGAGCATTTGAGGTAAAAGCAGGGACGGGCGCGGCAGTGGGGCTATCGGAATTAACCTGCTGAGCAATTTGTGAAACGGGCTGAAGATTGGTGAGTTCTTCGGCTTGGGCGGTTTGCGATCGCCCTCCCATTATCATGCCAACTGCACTAAAAAGCACCGTCCCTATCCATAACCGCATGACAAATTGGGCGTTCCAACTTGCTTGAAAAGCATTAAGCATTAAATTTTCCTCACACACTAAAAAGAGAGTCTGCTGAAATAAATGCTTTGTTCAGCCTTTATTGAAATTATCTAAATAGAACAATTTCAAAAAATTGTATCGGCTCTACAAAACTTACTAAACCAGCAGAAGCAAGACCTTGTATACAATATGCAGGGTACGATGCTCAATCTTCTAGAAATGTATAACGCTACACATTTAGCGCGTCATGTTTTGAAGAGATGACAGAACTGCGACGTTACGATTTCAATATTTTTGTTGCAAAGAAGGCTGTAAACAACAGTCACCTTTACGTCCTTATATAGCTGTACTCCAGTCGGCTTAGATATTTCACGTCCTGCTGCTCTACGTTTGGCTAGCATCTGTTCTGCTTTATTCTAATTCCTATAAGCAGGCAGTCTAAATATGTGATCTCTTATACTATTTTTCTCAAAAATACTCTATAGATTGTACTCTGTATACAAGCTTCACCTGCTCAAAGCAAATTTTAATACTTATAGAACTAAGAAATTTAGATAGATTTTTTCATGAATCATTTGTCTATTTAACTAGGTCTTTAGAAATTTTTGTTCGTTAAATCTCTATTTTCTAATAAAGTGTAAGGAGCATTATCTCAGTGTCTACAAGACGATCTCTTTATTTGCCTCGTCGCCAGGTAATCCGAGGGCTTTTAGCCACAACAGCATTTGGCGTAACTTCTCGACTGGTAGGCTGTAGCTCTGCGCCAGAATCTGATGCTGGCAAGACGGGTGCGGAGACAGGGGGCAGCGGCAGCGGCGGAGATAAGCCGCTAGTGGTTGGGTTTATTTATGTCGGCTCTAAGGATGACTTTGGCTTTAACCAGGCTCATGCAGAAGGCGCAGCGGCGATCGCCAAGCTGCCAGGGGTCAAAATTGTTGAGCAGGCCAACGTGCCAGAAACCACCGAAGTGCAAGAAGCCATGCGCAACATGATTGAGCAAGATGGCGCAACAGTTTTGGTTCCCACCTCTTTCGGCTATTTTGACCCCCACATTGTGAAGATTGCAGGAGAGTTTCCAGAGGTGCAGTTTTTCCACTTTGGTGCCCTCTATCAAGAAGGCAAAACCCCTAAAAATATCGGCAGCTTTTTTGGGGATGTAGACGAAGGGCAATATGTGGCAGGCAGAGTCGCAGCGCAAACGTCAAAAAAAGGGAAGCTTGGTTTTGTGGCCGCCAAGCCGATCACCCCTGTCTTGCGTAACCTCAATAGCTTTGTCCTGGGCGCACGCAGCGTCAAACCTGACATCAAAGTCCAGGTCATTTTTACAGGGGATTGGTCACTGCCTGTCAAGGAAGCAGAAGCCACCAATAGCTTGGCAGATCAGGGTGTTGACGTGATTAGTATGCACGTCGATAGCCCCAAGGTGGTGATTGAAACTGCCGAAAAGCGCGGCATTTACTCCAGTGGGTTCCATGCGGTGCAGTCTAGTCTGGCACCCAAAGGCTACCTCACGGGTACAGCCTGGGATTTCCCTAGTGTCTATACCCAGTATGTTGAGCAAATTAAATCGGGTAAAAAACTGATGGATGGGAGTATTCCTCACCTAACCCGAGGCGGTTTGAAAGAGAAATTTGTGAAGCTGGCTCCCTACGGAGCTGCGGTTAGTGATGCCACTAAAAAAGATGCTGATGCAGCTCAGGCAAAGCTGGTAGATGGCAGTCTGTCTGTCTATAAGGGGGAGATCAAAGACAATGACGGTAAATCTATTATTGCGGCTGGGAAAGATTTGAAAATTACTGACCCCGCGCTCGACAAGATGGATTGGTTGGTCGCAGGTGCTTTGGGCAAAGTAGGAGGATAACTCGTGATGCAGTCACCGCGCCGTCAACACTGGGGCAAAACCCTTGAGTCTATTTGTTTGCCCGTCGGAGCCATTTTATTCTCACTCGTTTTGTTTGGCATTTTTTGTGCGGTGGCGGGTTCAAACCCGTTTGAAGTGTACGCCTCTATTCACAAGGCTGCCTTTGGCAATTGGCGATCGTTTCAAAATACCCTCATTCGTGCAGCGCCATTGATGTTGACGGCGCTCTGTACGGCATTGCCGGCTCGGTTGGGGCTGGTCATTATTGGCAATGAGGGGGCGCTGGTGATGGGCGGTATTGGCGCAATTATTGTGGGCTTAGGCTTAGGCGGCAATGCTCCTCCGCTGGTGGTACAGATTGGGATGGCATTAGCAGGACTGCTGTTTGGCGGGCTTTGGATTGGGGCGGTGGGTGCCCTTAGACACTATCGTGGCGTGAATGAAACCATCAGCAGTTTGTTGATGAACTACATTGCGATCGCCTTCCTCAACCACTTGGTCAACGGCCCCATGAAAGACCCTAGCTCTCTCAATAAACCCTCAAGTTTCCCGATTCCGGCTGTAGATATGTTGGGGGTACTGCCAGGAACGCGCATTCATTACGGCCTAATTTACGGCATTGTGGCCTGTGTGATTGCCTACGTTTTAATCCAGCGCACCACCTTCGGGTTTGCGGCACGGACGGCTGGCGGCAACATTCGGGCGGCTCGGATTGCGGGGTTGCCCGTGGGCAAGCTGACGATGGCGATTTGCTTTCTGGCAGGCTCTTGTGCTGGGCTGGCTGGCATGGTGGAAGTGGCGGCAGTGCATGGTCGTGCCAATGAGTCGCTAAACGCAGGGTATGGCTATAGCGGCATTTTGGTCGCTTTTATCGCTCGCTATAACCCTCTTGCTGCCACCGTTGTTGCGGTTTTGCTGGGGGGTATTTTGGCGAGCGGCGGCATTTTACAGCGGGTACATAATCTACCGGATGCGACGGTATTGGTGTTTCAAGGGCTGGTCTTTTTGGTAGTGATGTATAGCGAATCTCTCTACGGTCGCTTAGCGATTTTCAAAGAGCGGTCTGAAATTAAGCCGACGCGGCAGCCAGCGGCAGTGGTCTAACCCGATTGTTTACAGAATGGAGCGGATTCGATGGCAGCAGAGACTGTGGGTTGGTGGGGTGTCCCGTTGGCGATCGCCGCTGGCACTATGCGAGGCGGTACGCCGTTTCTCTTTGTAAGCTTAGGGGAATGCCTGACCGAAAAAAGCGGCAAGATTAACCTGGGTTTAGAGGGGACGCTTCTGACCGGAGCCATGAGCGCCTACGCCATTTCTTACCTGAGTGGTTCACCGTGGTTGGGCGTTTTGATGGCGGGGGTAGCGGGGATGGTCTTGGGATTCATTCACGCTTGGCTGACGCAGCAGCCTAAGGTGAATGACGTGGCAGTTGGAATTGCCATGATTATCTTTGGCAGCGGCATTGCGTTTTTCTTAGGTAAGCCGTTTATTCAGCCCTCAGCGCCTCAGCTACCGACCTTTGATTTGGGCGGCTGGAGCAATATTTCATCGCTGCAAGAGGCACTGAGAATTAGCCCTCTATTTTTGCTGGGCGTGGCTTTAGCGCCCACGATGACCTGGTTTTTTAAGTCAACCCGCTGGGGTTTGTTTATCCGCGCGGTGGGGGATAGCCCCGATGCGGCTTTGGCGATGGGAGTTTCCATTAAAAAGGTGCGGATGCTGTCGATTATTGCAGGCAGCTTTTTGGCAGGCATTGGCGGCGCGTCTTTGTCACTCTATTACCCGGGCATCTGGAGCGAACGGATTTCGACGGGGCAAGGGTTAATGGCAGTGGCGCTAGTGATTTTTGCCCGTTGGCAGCCCATGCAGTGTCTATATGCGTCTTTGCTATTTGGCGGGGCGCAGGCTTTTGGCCCGGCGCTTCAGTCGGTGGGAATTACCCAGGGCTACTATTTGTTTAATGCGGCACCGTATATTTTGACGCTAGGGATTATGATTCTGACCTGTTCGCCCACGCGGACAATTTCGGGAGCGCCAGGGGCGTTGGGTTCGGGGAGTTAGGCAGAGACTGAAATATAGAGGGCGCAATGCCTTGCGCCCCTACGAGGGGTTGGGATGGATGCTGTGAATCTGGCGGTAAATGGAACGCTAATGCGCGGGTTGGCGCTGAATCCAAATTTGGTAGGGGTGGGCGCTACCTTTATGCGTGAGGCCATGACGGAACCCTTCTATCGGCTGTGGTCAATTGGGGATGTCCATCCGGCTATGGTGCGGGTGCGAGAGGGGGGCGTGGCGATCGCCGTCGAACTCTGGCGAGTCCCATCTGCTGGTTTAGGGACGCTGCTGTGGCAGGAGCCACCAGGATTGAGCATTGGGAAGGTTCGTCTGAATGATGGCGAAGTGGTGTTGGGTGTTTTGGGCGAACCCATCCTGTGTGAACACCAGCTTGAAATTACGGAATGGGGAGGGTGGCGCGCCTATAGGGCTTCCAAATCCCCTGTCTTAAGTGCTAAAGGAGGCTAACCCCATGAATCGCTTTGTCCAGTCAACCCCGTATCCCTACCCCTACAATGGCGAGCTGCGCCCCGACAACACGGCGCTGATCATCATTGACATGCAGACGGACTTCTGCGGCATTGGGGGGTATGTAGACCGCATGGGCTATGACCTCTCCCTCACCCGCGCCCCCATTGAGCCGATTAAAAAACTGCTGGCGGCAATGCGCGATCGCGGGTTTTACATTATCCATACCCGTGAAGGCCACCGACCGGACTTGGCGGACTTGCCGCGCAATAAACGGTGGCGATCGCAGCAAATTGGGGCAGGCATTGGCGACCCTGGCCCCTGTGGCAAAATTTTGGTGCGCGGTGAGCCAGGGTGGGACATTATTCCAGACCTTGCGCCCCTAGCTGGTGAACCCATTATTGATAAGCCTGGGAAAGGCTCTTTTTACGCCACAGATTTAGACCTTCTCCTCCGACTGAAGGGCATCCAAAATATTGTGTTGACGGGCATTACGACTGACGTCTGCGTTCACACCACCATGCGCGATGCCAATGATCGCGGCTATGAGTGCCTAATGCTGTCGGACTGC
>JBGSVR010000264.1:0-1681 GCA_041752855.1 Thermosynechococcaceae cyanobacterium | reverse complement strand
CTCTTAAACTCAGATGCAGTGAGAGGAATAGGCATAATGGAGGTGGCGATAATGACGGGGCTTTAGATTGAAACCGTCATTATCCTTTCTTGCATAGCGTTCAGCCCATTTGACCTTCAGATTTGTCCAAAGTCGAAGATTAAGCGACCTCAAAGAAACCAAGGTCTATCAAGAGGGCAGAACCGAAGGAGAACGATCGCTCGTCCTCCGCCTGCTAGCGCGTCGCGTCGGCACTCTCCCTGCCAATGTTGAAGCCCAAGTACAAGCGCTGGCATTGCCCCAGCTTGAAGCGTTGGGTGAAGCGCTGCTGGATTTTACAGGGTTGGATGATTTACTGGGGTGGTTGCAGGGGAATGGGTGAGGGGGGCGATTGCACTCATTATTCTAAACTCCATCGTACAGATGATCGGAACCACGAAACGCACAGCCCTGACCCATTCTTGTAGTGCAATATCAGGTAGATTTCTTCTCCTAATCCTCAAGTAGCTACTTTACTGGTCCATCGTGTCTTTTTGGATCTTTCTTGTCTTTCTTTAGTTTTTTGGAATCGTCAGAAACTTCTTTCGCTTTTTTAGACTCTTTCTTGCTTTTTTGCTCTTTTGACATAACCAGTTCTCCAATTAGGGTTCTCCTTGTCTAGCTTGAGGTTGCAGCGTTAGGAACCTTAGTCCTTTTTAGATTTACGGTCTGATTAAATGATGACATAAACATTAGGTGTACGGCTGAAGTTTTATTTTCGTGTATTTAATTCTTGATTTTCAAAACTTTGGGTCTTGCTATTTTGCGTTGAAAGGCGTTCCTGGAGAGAGCTACGCAGCAACAGAACCAATCCAATGGTTTACATGGTCACAGTTGAAATCTCAAATACGCTCAATTCTCCAAACTCTTACCTTTTTCACTGATGCAATGGGGGTTAAGGTGATTGCCCTCCAAACAGCCCAAAAGTCGTTATTATCAGTGAAACTGTCGCAAACGATTGAATGACTGAACTCACAAAGCAGACACACCAACATTTCTATCAAGCCATCGGCGTTGTCGAGGGCATCTTAGACATTAATGCCCCCCATAACACGCTCACCATTGGAGATATCAGCTTTTCGGTCAATGTCGCCAAAGCTGCTCGCAAAAAGCATCAACCACAGACACCAATACTGTTCGGTTAAGCCCATATCAGAGTAAATTAGCAGTTGTCGTCAGATAAACCGCAGGTACCTGTGCAACTCAAAGAATTAAGCTTAACTTCCCCAAAGATTAGTCCTGAAGAGATTCTTCAAGCGATCAGCTTGGCAATACCGAGTGAGACGATTGCAAGTGCGATTGAGAGCACCCAAAGCGAACGCCAACGGAATCGAAAGCTACCTACCCACTTGGTGGTCGCGCTCATCATTGCAATGAGCTTATGGTCAAAGGACTCAATCGAAGATGTGCTTCAAAATTTAGTGCATGGCCTGAGTTCCCAATGGGTTCGATTAAGTCAACGCTGGAAAAAGCCAAGTAAATCATCGATTAGTGAAGCCCGACAGCAGGTTGGCCCTCAGGTCATGAGTCAGTTATTCCATTTAGTTGCGCGCCCGTTGGCAACCGAGCAGACCCCTGGAGCATTTCTCAAGGGTCTACGTCTGATGGCAGTGGATGGAACCGCCTTTGACCTGCCTGATACGGATGCGAATGCACGGGTGTT
>JBGSVR010000263.1:0-3358 GCA_041752855.1 Thermosynechococcaceae cyanobacterium | reverse complement strand
GGCCTATTCTTTGGGTTTACCCGATCCACTAGCATCATCATTGACCGGACTAAAGCCGATATTTGGGTTGTGTCTTCTAAATTTCAGCAGCTAGATCTGACCCTCCCCATTCCGTATCAACGACTCACCGAAGCAAAAAAGATTGCTGGGGTGAGCCATGCTGAAGGGTTTATTTCTCAGAGCGTGGTGTGGCAACAGTCTACCCAACCGATCGCCCCTGTAAACGTCATTGGACTTGAGGACAACTCTCAGTTTTTTTCACTCGATCAGTTTTCAAGCAATCAAGCTCAGGACATTCAGTCGCCGTATACTGCCGTTCTCAACGATTCTGATATTCAGTTCTTAAACATTTCAAAACCTGGAAATACGGCAAAGATTGGCGCGCAGAAGGTCACAGTGGTAGGGTTTACCTCTGGACTACGCTCTATAGTATCCGATCCGTTTTTGTTTACCTCCCTTGAAAATGGGGCGGCGTTTATAAAGGCGGATGCTCAGCCGATGGTGAAACCGACGGGCAACCCTCTCAAACTTGCGGAAACAGACAACATTACGGCAGTGCTGGTACAAGCGCAGGCAGGCCAAGATCTTGCACAGCTTAAACAAAGGCTAGAGACTGCTCTGCCAGACACGTTGGTTTATACTCAGGCGGAACTCTCTCAGCTTACTCAAACTTATTGGCTCAACAACACGGGCGTGACGTTTATTTTGGGGATGGGGGCAGTGGTGGCGATCGCCGTAGGCACGGTCATTGTCAGCCAGGTTTTGTACACCTCTGTAGTGCGCCATCTCAGCGAGTACGCCACGCTGAAGGCAATGGGCGCATCTCATGTCTTTTTGTACCGCATTATTTTAGAGCAGGCGCTTTGGATGGCATTACTGGGGTATATCCCTGGGATGGGTCTAAGTATGGTGCTGGGCGTATGGACGCTACAAACTCAAGCGATTCAAATTTTGGTCACGCCTGCCAGCGCAGCGGCGGTTTTTGGCTTAACGCTAGTGATGTGTTCTGGCTCTGCCATTTTTGCCATTCAAAAGGTGATTAACCTTGACCCTGCTCTAGTGTTTAAGCCTGAATAATTTGTAAATGGAATGTTCTGTCTTGAAATCAACCGCAGCCGTGAGTTTAGAGGAAATTTACGACCTACTGCGATCGCTATGAACAAAGGAGAAATTAACGTGTTGAAGAAACCTTTAGAATGGCTTGCACTTTTGAGCCTCTTAGCTGGGTCTAGTGGCTCTCTTGCCGCCTTTGGGGCACCTGTTCGACCCACTCAAAATACCCCCGCATCGGCCCAAACGATGATATGTCTCACCAAGCCTCAACGGATCACGGTTCAACCCAATGGATACGCCTCTTCGATGAACTATCAGCTCCCCGCTAGCTGCATGGAGGCAATTTTTTTGATCTCAGCAAAGCAAGGCCAATTAATGGTTCTGGTATTAAGCAGTCCTGGTGCTGCTCGGGCTGAAATTAATTCTCCTGATGGTAAAAGTGACGGTCAACCCGTGGGGAATGGAGGGGTAATTTTCAGCAAAACCCTCACCAGTACGGGAGACTACAAAATTCGGATTTCTAAAAGCCCAATGGCTGAACCTTGGGCAGGGCAGATTATTCTGACGGCGGTTGTACAACCCAATATCTAACCCATCTCAGAATCAACCTCGGCATTAACTTCTAGCGGTTCTACCAGAGCTTGTTCTGCTAGAGCAGGCGCTTGCGCCAAATCATTGTGTTCGTCAGGGACAGGGGTGGTCACACTGGGTAAAGATGCCCCCCGCAGCCCATCCCTGATGTACTCAGCCGTCTCAGTCGAAAGCACAAACAGCGGATAGGGTTTATCGACCCCTTCGCTAAAAATGTGCTGATGGTGAAGCGGCATTTCCCAGCTATAGCCCCGACTTAGCAATACTTGGGTTTCACGCCAGCGCCGTAGCAAATCTGATAGCCCTTCAGCCGGACGATGGATGAAGACAAAGATTTCAACATCGGTTTTAATTTGCCATTCTGGATCGCACATTAGAAATGCTAAATCGCAGGGAATGGTAATGAGTTCGTAAGGACTGTCGTGACTGGGATTGGCGATCTGCCGCTGCCGAACTTTCACAAGGGGCAGCGGAATGGTGATCACACTTTCACCAGACCGACGAATGCTGGGGATTTTTTCAAAGTAGGGGCGATGATGCCTGAGTAGCTCAACCGCGCGATGATGATGGCTGAAGGATGCCAGCAACGTTTCATAGTGATTTTGTAGAACAGACATCATAAGAAAACTTAAGCAATCAGGTTGATCTGCTATGTTCAGTTGTACCCGCTTTTGCTCTAAATCTTTCTCTTGAAATGACCTTTGCAGAAAAACTTGATGCCGCGATTCAGCGCAATGCCAGTTTGCTCTGTCTCGGCTTAGATCCAAACCCCGAAATGCTCCCTATTCAATCTCAGGAGTCTTTCGCATCCTTAGGACAAACATTCAAGAATTGGCTAGAGACAGTTGTGGCACAAACCCAAGACTTGGTGTGTGCCTATAAACCAACCCTTGGGTTTTATCTGGCACTGGGCGCTGAGGGACTGGAGCTGCTGACGGCGGTTTTAGGCTGTATTCCTGACCATATCCCGATCATTTTAGACGCGAAGCACAGCGACCTGAATACGGCATCGCAGCTTTCTAAAACATTTTTTGACCAGTGGCGCGTAGATGCCGTGACCGTGAATCCCTACGTGGGTCAGGAAGGCGTTACGCCGTTTCTGCTTTACCCTGACCGCGCGGTCTTTGTCTTAACCCATACGTCTAACCCCTCTGCTGAGGTTATTCAGTCTTACCCTAATGCGGAGCTGCCCCTCTATTTAGAAGTGGTAAAGGCTGTCCAAAGTTGGGGTAGCCCCGATCAGTTGGGGCTGGAGGTGGGTACGACAGAGCCTTTGGTGTTAAGACAGGTTAGGGCGATCGCCCCCGAGCGCACAATCCTTGCCCGCAGCATCTGGTCAGATACAACAGACTTGAGAGCCATTCTAGAGGCTGGACTCAACAGTGCTGGAGCAGGATTACTGCTGCCCGTCCCTCAAGACTGGTTAGGTGAAGCCCAGTTAAGCCAGCGTGTGCAGACCCTTCGCCAAGATATTAATACACTGCGAGATCAGCTCAGTCAGGGACCCTCCACCTGCGATCTCTGGCAGCCACAGCGTCAGCAAATGGCGCTGAACCCAAATCAGGCATTGATTGTGCAGCTCTATGACATTGGCTGTTTGATGTTTGGCAGCTATGTCCAAGCTTCTGGCGCGGTTTTTCCCTACTACATTGATCTGCGACAAATAATTTCTAATCCGCAGCTTTTTCATCAGGTGCTAGAAGCCTATGCTGTT
>JBGSVR010000262.1:0-1565 GCA_041752855.1 Thermosynechococcaceae cyanobacterium | reverse complement strand
AAAAACGAGGGTGTTAAAGCGTTCTAGACCCCAAAACCGTAGGCCAAGCGCAACGGTCCAAAGTGCAGCGACACCTAGCCAGAACCAGGGCGGAACGGCGGATTGACGATTAGAGAATCTGGGGCGATCCATGAAGCAGTCCCGTAACGGCAGAATGTGCAAAAAACATACCCTGCATCCTCTAGGGGCGGGCTATGATCGAGCATACTGAAAGACAGCACCTCTTTGTCTGTGCCGCTCTAAATTCTTCTGCTTCTTTTGCCATGCTGCCATTTCTGCGTTCTGATCTTGCCCAGCTTACTGCCTACACCCCTCATCCTGAAGCGGAAGGGGAACTCCCTCTTACGATGGATCGGCTCGATACTAACGAGTGCCCCTACGATCTGCCTGCGGAGCTGAAGCAAAAGCTAGCGTGGACTTACCAGCATTCTATTGAGGCTAATCGCTACCCCGACGGGGGACATGATGCGCTGAAGACGGCGATCGCCACCTACGTCACAGAATCAGACCCCAACGCCACGTCCATTAGCCCCACTCAGATTTCTGTGGGCAATGGTTCTGATGAGCTGATTCGGTCTTTGCTGATTGCGACATGCTTGGGCGGTCAGGGTTCGATACTTGTGGCAAACCCTACGTTTTCGATGTATGCAATCCTGGCTCAAACCCTGGGCATTCCTGTGGTTAGCATTAGCCGAACCGAAGATTTTACGCTGAATTTATCAGAGGCTGAGGCGGCAGTCAGTGCTTCTGCTTTAGCGCCCGTGCGCGTGGTGTTTATGGTGCATCCCAATTCCCCGACGGGCAATGCGCTGACGACGGCTGAGATTGAATGGCTCAGGCAGCTCCCGCCAAATATTTTGGTGGTCATAGACGAAGCCTATTTTGAATTTAGTCAGCACACCCTTGTGGCAGAAGTGGCGCACCGCCCCAACTGGGTGATTTTGCGAACCTTCTCTAAGGCGTTTCGGTTGGCGGCGCATCGGGTGGGCTATGCGATCGCCCAGCCCACTCTCATCCAAGTTCTTGAAAAAGTTCGGCTGCCCTATAATCTTCCGGCAATGTCTCAGGCGGCAGCGCACCTTGCCCTCGCCCATCGCGCCCAGCTTTTGCAGAGCATTCCAGAGCTTTTTGAGGAGCGCGATCGCCTTTACACTGCACTCTCTCAACTGCCTCGTCTGCGACTGTGGCCGAGCGTCGCTAACTTTATCTATGCCCAGCTCGAAACAGAGACGGCAACCGATGCCCTACGCCAACAGCTTAAGCAGCTCGGCACCTCCATTCGCTACACGGGCGGAGGACTCAGAATTACAGTTGGCACTCCCGAAGAGAATAACCGGACTTTAGCGCGAATTCAGTCGTTGGTTTGAGTGCTAGATGCAGGTTGGGGAACGCGCACTGACTTACGCAATAAAAGTTGTGTCTGTGGCTGACCGAATAACCTAGCCCAGACCGGAATCTCGTCGCGCTGCTGTCGATAGCCGACGCTAAAGTACAGCCCTCTTGCTGCCTGATTTTCGCCCTTGACGTGCAGGTAAAGGGTCTCCTGCTGCCAACGCTGCACAATG
>JBGSVR010000261.1:0-3183 GCA_041752855.1 Thermosynechococcaceae cyanobacterium | reverse complement strand
GCGTTCGTAAAGAAGGGCTTGCTTGTCTGCTTCTGAGAATTCGATGGATAGCATGGGGCAACCTCACTATCAATAGGGCAATCTCAGTACATTACATCCAGTTCTCGGTAAGCTCAAGCTATGAACGTGCAAAGTATAGTTACATTCTGTAAGTTATTTAACTCACCATCCTAAGCGAGGCGGATGAGTGCCTAGAGAGAGCTAGAATCTAAACTTTTCTCTTCGCTAATGGTGGTGGGCAGGTGCAGCCCGCATTCTTGCTTCATGCCCTGAAAACGGGTTTGGCGCTCATGCTCGTCTTGATCCGTCATGGGTCGGCTAGAGTGCCAGTCGCCAACGGTAGCGTAGCCCTTTTCTTTCAGGGGGTGGTAAGGCAAGTTATGTTCTTCTAAGTAACGTTCAACATCTTCAGCCGTCCAGTTGAGGATGGGCAGCACCTTGTAGAGAAAGCCCTGACGATCAAGCACCGAAAGCGTTTTGCGATGGTTGGTTTGCTCGGCTCGAAGCCCTGCAAACCAAGCCGTTGCGCCTAAATCTTTAAGTGCGCGCTGCATTGGCTCTACTTTACGCATCTGGTCATAGCGATTAAAGGCTTCTACGTCGTCTTTTTGCCACAGCCGACCGTCAATCGCCTCCATTCGTGCAGGGCTAATGGGGGACTGGTAGACCTGAATATTAAGATTGAGGTCATTAATAAGCTGTTCGGCAAAACGGTAGGTGGCAGGCGGCAGATAGCCAGTATCCACCCAAATGACGGGGATATTGGGAATAATGCGGGTCGTCAAGTGCAGCATGACTGCCGCCTGGATGCCAAAGCTGGTACTCATGACAATACCTTCGCCAAAGGTGTCAGCCGCCCATTTAACTCTCTCAAGGGCGCTGGCTGGCTCTAGAGTTGCGTTGAGCTTAGAAAGGTTTAGTTCGAGGGCTTGGGGTTGAATTAAGGTCTGACTGGTCAAGGGCTGTAACTCCTGGTCTACCGTTGCGCGTTGATTGACGGTGGCGGTTCAGGTTTCGCCTCCTCCTGACTAAGCATAGCCAAAACTGGTCTTATTCGGCGGGTCCAATGGGTATAGTCACCGCCGCCAGTTCCTGAAGTTGGGGAATAATAGTGGCGATCGCCTTCCCTCGATGGCTTATTTCTCGCTTCTGGTCTTTGGACATCTCGGCATAGGTTAGCCCCATCCCGGGAACATAAAACACAGGGTCATAGCCAAATCCGCCCCGTCCCTGCATCTCGTACAAAATTTCGCCAGAGCAAATGCCCTCGGCTTGACCCACAATTTCACCATCAGGACGGGCAAGGGCGATCGCACACACAAACTGCGCTGACCGCTGGGAGGTATCGCCCAGTTCTCTCAGCAGTCGCGCAATGCGATCTGCGTCATCTTTGCCATATCGCGCAGAATAAACGCCAGGGGCACCGTGGAGTGCCGCTACTACTAGGCCAGAGTCATCGGCGATCGCCCATTGACCCAACTGTTTGGCAACCTGAGACGCTTTGAGACAGGCATTTTCCATAAAGGTTTCTCCGGTTTCTTCTACGTCAAGATCCTCCGGCATCATTTGAATATCCCAGGATAGGCCGCTGAGGTGGTGCTGAAGTTCTTTCAGCTTGCCAAGGTTTTGGGTAGCAACAACAAGGGGCGTCACGCAGGTTTTGTCTAACAGTAAATGATTCAAACTCTAGTATGTTGCTTTGTAGCTGATTACAGCGTTGCAAGTTGTAACATTTGCAGCACAACCCTATTTTTGAATTAAAGCTGGAAGCGCTATTTACTCATTCAAGGTCAAGCCTAGTGGAGCGTTGGTAAAATAAAGTCAATTCAACGTGAGTTCGATAGAATCCAATCCCCCTCATCCTCTCAGCCTCCTTTTCCCGCAGGAGAAGGAGGAGCAACCAAGAATCAAGACTTTTAAGCCCCTCTCCTGCGGGAGAGGGGTTGGGGGTGAGGGTCTTAAATACATCATCGAACTCACGTCAAATCAAGTTAAACAGGAGCATTCTCAATGGTTAGCTTTATCAGCTTTGTGTTGTTAGTGGTGTATTTAGGCGGTGCCTGGAAGTTCTGGACTGGATTTGGACAAACCCAATACAGCCAATCTCGGCCTATGCTGACGCTGCTGTGGCCTGTGATGCTGTTTAGCGCATCCTATCGGCAAAACTTTAGACGGGCACTGAAGGGGTAGATTTTTGCCTATTGCCCCAGGTAAGCCTCCAACACCTTCGTGTTGCTTTGGACTTCAGCAGGGGTGCCACTCATCAGGTTTTGGCCTTCTGCCAGCACCCACACGCGATCGCACAGAGACATGATCACCTCCATGTTGTGCTCAATCACCAGAAACGTGATGCCCTGCTGATTCCAGATTTTGACATGCTCACAAATCTGCTTAATCAGAGTGGGGTTAACGCCAGCGGCAGGCTCATCAAGCAAAATGAGCTTGGGATTGGTCATCAGGGCGCGTCCCATCTCTAGCAATTTGCGCTGCCCCCCAGAAAGCGACCCTGCGTAGGCATGAATCATGTGGCTTAGCCCTACAGACTCCAAAATCTCGGCAGCGCGGTTTCTGAGGCGTTTTTCTTCGTTTACAATGCTGGGGCGCTGGGCAAAGATCCAGGTATTGCTAAGCTTTTCGCCCGTTTGGTGGGGCGCTGCCAGCAGCAGATTATCTAGCACCGAGAGCTTCGACAATACGCGAGCAACCTGAAACGTCCGTACCATGCCCTGAAGGGCAATGCTGTGGCAGGGCAGGGTATGAATGGGTTTTCCGTCAAACAGCACAGAGCCTTGATCGGGAGAAATAAAGTTGCACAGCAGATTAAACAAAGTTGTTTTACCTGCCCCATTGGGACCAATCAGCCCCACAATTTTGCCTTGCTCAACCTCAAGGGTGACGTTTTGAACCGCTTTGATGCCGCCAAAGGATTTACAAAGGCCATTGGCAGACAGCAGCGAGGGAAGTACGGATGCAGTCATGGGGTTATCTTCCAAGGGATAGCTCATCTTTTTTGCCTAAAATACCCTGCGGTCGCCACATCATTAAAACAATCATGAGCAGCCCAATCACCATGACTCGAAAGGCTCCCAGCCGTGCATCGTCTAGGGGCAGTAGCACAGGCAGCAAAAACCGAGTCGCAGCATCATAAGCCCAAAAGATGAGGGAGCCGAGCAGTGTGCCAAC
>JBGSVR010000260.1:0-5967 GCA_041752855.1 Thermosynechococcaceae cyanobacterium | reverse complement strand
CTCAATCACAAAAGGGGTTCGTGGCTCCATCTGCTGAGGAACCAGTGCCGATGCACCCCCTGGTAAACACAAAAGCGCCATCGGCTGAGCGCCTTCGTTAAAGTGCAGGCTATTTCCTTTGATTTGGGCTGAAGACTGAATGGTGTGGCTACCAAACTGAAGGGTTTGGGTGAGGCGATCGCCTTCCCGCGCCACCTTAAGATGGGTTGGAGCAATATCGGGCGAACGGTAGTCGGCATACAGCGTAATCGCCTCCCCTTTCCATATACCCACCAACGCATCGACTGTTAAAGGAGGTGATTGAACCAAGTTACCCGCACGATTTTCGCGGATGAGGGTGAGGCTGGTGAGTGCGGTGCCTTGAGCAAAAAGCTGAACCAGACGCAGACGGCGATCGCCTTCAATGAGCGCAAACTCAGCGCCAAACTGCGTATAGGGCGCGTGCTGAAGGGAACCTTGAGAAAAACACCCGTTTTCAAAGAAGGGCACCTGAAGCCCAGGGCCAGGATAGTTAAATTGCAGCGTTACCTCGGTTAAGGCTTCACGCTGGAGCGAGAAGAACACCGTCTTTTCATCTTCAGAGAGGCGAAGCGTCACCTGACTTGGGGTATCTTGACCCTGAACCCCCTGCGGGGAAAGCTGGGTAAACGAGCCGTGCCAGATGCCTAGGTTTTGAAGTAGCCCCTGCCATTGTGGTGTCATGATGAGGTTTCGCGTACAGACTATATCTATTGTTGGGGCGAATAGGGGCAAGAGCAATCTTTTAGACGCTTAAGGCCAAAAACAATGGCGGGTAATCTGCACTGCCTTGAGTGGGACGAGAGGGGTTTCGCCCGTTATACTCCTTATATAGGTAAACGCTTTAAGTCATAATTGGTGGACTACAGGTATGTCATCCTTTGCAACTTCTAATGCACGGGCCGAAATGAGTGAGCTGCGTCGGTTACGGACGCTCTTGCCGCCAGAGTTGCAAAGCTGGGTGACGGTAGAAGCCAATACGGCAAGCAATCCGCCGCTCATTACCTGCGAAGAAATTGGTAAAGATCAGGTTGAGGTACAGATTAACTTGGTGCGCTGGGAGCAGTTAGCAAAAGACCAGCGCAATCTCATGTTTTGGCATGAGGTGGCCCGCATCCAAAATGACACTATCCCTAGAGATGGCTGGGAAATGGCGGCGCTTGCTATCGGCTTAGGTGGCGCGGTGGGTGAATTATGGGTACAGGATGGACTTTTGCTTGTGTTAGCGATGGGTCTATGCGGATTCTCAGGCTGGCGGCTGTACCAGCGCAATAATTCTCAGAATGCCCTAGAACATGCTACGGCTGCGGATGAAAAGGCGATCGCCCTGGCAACTCGCTTTGGCTATACGTTGCCCAATGCTTACAAGAGCCTTGGCAGTGCCCTTAAGATACTGACAGAGCAGGCACCCAACAAACGCAAGCGAAAGCAAATCGAAGCGCGACTACAGGCATTAAAAAATAGTGCGGCTGAAGCAAAGGCTCGAAGTCAGTCGATGCGGGGCAGTACCCCTCAAACCTCCTATGGCCCTTCCTTTCAAGATTAAGGGGTCAAAATTTAAAGGCTTGAGCATGAACAACGTTAAGGAGTCATGCCCAAGCCTTTTTTGGGGTCACAGTGGAACGCTAGACCTTAGCTAAATACGGTCTTTTTGACTTTAGGATATCGGCACACTTCTTCTGGTGAGCTGCGTGCAACCACGTACTCGACCGTCGTTTTGCCTGCGTTGGCAGGGCAGTGAACCACACCCTTTGGGATATAGAGAAAATCACCTTCATCAATATCGGTAAACTCGTGGCGATCGCTACCCCAAAAGACGCGGCAGGTTCCCTTAGAAATGAAAATTGCGGTTTCAAAAGGATGATAGTGAGGGTTAGCGCTGACACCAGGCGGGATAATGCCTTGAGCCATGCTCAACTTTTTAGACCCTACGGTTTTTCCAGTTAGCCCCCAACCGCGTAAGTATCCATGATCTGAATCATAAAGTCGCCCTGACTCGTGAACAATAACCGCGCCAGACTTTAATCGACGTGACGCCTTAACTTCAACATCTACAGTCAACATAATGATTGATAAGCCATATCTATAATTTTGAGCAGAAGCGAATGCAGTCCTTGGATAACGCCATGCCCAATGAGTATCTGTGGCTATACTTAGACCTTAATTCAGGACTTGAGCTAAGCCTCAGTTAAGCATGATGGGCATAACATTAAGGCCAAACCTTACCCCCCGTCCAATCAAACCCAGAAAATCCTTCAAGTGGTGTCAATACAGCTTTGAAGAATATTCAAAATACAGTTCTAAGCGCTGCTTTTGATTCCGTCTGTATATATTAAACAAAACTTCACAATTGCGCGGTATACCCATGAACAAACATCCCATCAAAGTTGGGATGTTTGTTGTGGATTGGTTTTCGCCCTAAATAATCTTGGTCTTTTAGGCTAGGCAGCTTCTTGAGAATGGGTATGAAGATATTCCAAGGCCGCTGTTGTCAGTAACCCCGATCTTGTTTCGCCACGACTTTCTGCAAATGCATCAATTTTTCTAAGAATTCGTTCTGGGACGGAAATATTAACTCGCTTAGATAAGCCAGAGAGCTTTGATAAATCGACTGAGATCAGTGCCCAAACTGCATCTTTATAGTCTGGATTCTGTTGATGATGTTCTACGGTACCTGGCATTGGGATATCTTCACCATCAATTAGCAAACTTTCGATATGACACTCGATCGCCTCTGTTCCATTGGCGATCGCCTCTTCGATGGTATCTCCGGCAGAAAAGCACCCTGGCAAATCTGGAATGGTAACACCATAGGCACTCTCTGGGTCTTTATGGATTGCGGCAGAATAAAACATGATTTTTTATCCTTAATTTGAATTTGGAGACCAATCCCAGCCAGCCTGCCTAAAAATGCTGCGAACGGTACCTTTGGGCAGATCTTTCTTAGGGTGTGGAACGGTCACTCTTCGCTGATTATCGGGATGGCGATAGTTATGATGAGAGCCACGAACATTAATCAGGATCCAGCCCTCGCGGCTTAAACGGTCAATGATGGCACGGCTATTCACAGTTTAATTTTTACACATCATACACACGCTGGCGAATTTCATCTCTATCTGTCTTTGTTTTGAATTCTTGCAGGAGCGGTAGATTGGGTTGAGGCACGAAACCCAACACCTGACTTATGGAGTGCCACAGAGCAGAAATATCAGGCGGCATACCTATTTTTACGCTGGCGACACACCATTGGAGATCGCCGTTATACAACCCTCAGAATGTTGCTTGGCTGAGGCGATCGTTTTGGTACATGATGCAGCGGTCATTTTGCCTGAGCATCTGCACTGCATTTGGACTTTGCCAAAAAAGGATTCAGATTATTCGATTACAATCCTGTGCAACATGGGTTGTAATGGCACCGAAGGATTGGGAGTATTCTAGTGAATCGTTGGGGGGCATGGGTTTCGTTCCTCAACCCAACCTACCATTACTCATATTCGATAGGGCCTTCAATAACTTTACCTTCAGGAATAATAGTTTGACAGTAGAGAGCGCCATACTTGTCAGCTCCACGCATATTGGCTCCACGCAAGTCAGCTCTACTCAAGTTGGCTCTGACCAATTCAGTACCTTCCAGATTGGCACTAATCAGGTTGGCTCCACTCAGATTGCTTCTATGCAGATCAGCTCGGCTCAAGTTAGCACCACTCAAGTTGGCCTCGCTCAAATCAATATCGACCAAACTATTACCACTCAGATTAATATTCCTCAAATCGACTCTACTAAAATCTCTTTCACCAGCAGCATAACGCTGCAACAATTCTTCAGCAGTCATAACCCCTCTCCAACATTCAATTACGACCTACGTCACTTTGAGTGAATCGTTTGCGGACATGGGTTTCATTCTTCAACCTAGCCCACATTACTAAACAAGATTTACAGGCAGCGTAACAATGTTTGCTCGCTGAGGAAGTCGAAGCGAAAACTCAGCTTAGGTATTTATCCACTTAGTTTTAGCAATACTTGTTGATCGGTTGGCAGCGTCGCTGGTTTCGACTCCGCTCAACCAGCTATATCCTGAGTAGTGTCTTGTGAGTTGTGAAATGAGGGCTGAGAAGTCTTGAAAAATATCGGTTTCAACCTAAGACTACTTATCAAAACAAGATTGATGAAACACTAATCCAGATCTACTCTACGAAGCGTCAAAGCATTCGTCACCACACTAACCGAGCTAAACGCCATCAGCGCCGCCGCCATTGCAGGGTTCAGCAAAACGCCAAAAGTAGGCAAAAACACCCCTGTGGCAAGCGGAATGCCAATCAAGTTGTAGCCCAACGCCCAAAATAAATTTTGCTGAATCGTCCGAAACGTCGCCCTGCTTAGCTTCAGCGCTCGGCTTACATCCCCTAGTCGAGGAGCTTCCTGGGTAAGCTGACTATGCATCAACACAATTTGAGCCGTCTCGATCGCCACATCCGTCCCAGAACTCAGCGCGATCCCCACATCCGCCTGTACCAAAGCAGGGGCATCATTAATGCCATCCCCCACCATGCCCACTTTTCTGCCTTCCGCCTGCAAAGCCTGAATTACCTTTGCCTTATCCGTCGGAGACACCCCCGCATAAATCTCGTTAGAACTTAGCCCCAACTGACGCCCAACTGCATCCGCCGTCGTGCGCTGATCGCCCGTTAGCATTAGCACCTTTAGCTTTTGCTGCCGCAGCGCTGCGATCACCCCCACCGCGTCCACCCGCAACGGATCCTGAAGCGCAATACCGCCCCCATACTGCCCATTCACCGCCAAAAATACAATGCTGTGTCCTTGAGTAGCGAGGGTTTCAGCTTGAAGGCGATCACCTTCTCCCACCTCAATCCCCCGACCTTCTAGCCAAGCCAGACTGCCCAAACATAGGGTCTTTCCCTCCACATCACCAGACAAACCAGAGCCAGGATGCGCCGCCCAATGGGTAACGCTCAGCCGTTCCAAATGCAGTTCAGTGGCCTTGGCTAAAATAGCTTCTGCAAACGGATGTTGAGCATTAGTTTCTAAACTCGCCGCAAGCTGAATCAATTGCTCAGGCGTTTCTAACCCTTCCGTAGCAGCACTCAGCCAGTAAGTTGCCACCACAGGGTTTCCTGTCGTGAGGGTTCCGGTTTTATCAAAGACGATGGTATCGAGATGATGAACCGCCTCTAATACGTCGCCTCCTCGAATCAGCAAGCCCTGTTCTGCACCCAAACTTGTGCCCACCACGATAGCAGTAGGGGTTGCCAAACCCAAGGCACAGGGACAGGCAACAACAAGAACGGCGATCGCTAATTTCAAACTCAGCAATAGCCCCAAGCGGTCAGCATTCATCCCTGAAGCTGCCGCCATGTGGTGAGTGGCAGAACCTCCATAGTTCAATACTTCAGGCCAGAGATGGGTGCCTACCAACGCCCAAAAGAGGAAGGTTAACGTGGCGATCGCCATCACGCCATAGACAAAGTAGCCAGACACCTGATCGGCAAGGCGCTGAATCGGCGCTTTACGAGCTTGAGCCGCCTCCACGCATTGAATAATTTGAGCCAGCGCAGTTTCAGAACCTGTGCGCGTTGCCTCCATCACCACAGCATTCGACTGATTTAGGGTGCCAGCCATCACGCGATCGCCCACCTCTTTCTCCACAGGCCGCGATTCCCCCGTCAGCATGGCTTCATTGACCGCAGACTGTCAGGTTTTGATGATGCCATCTACCGGAAATTTGTCCCCTGGCAGCACCTGAAGAAACGTGCCCACTGCAACCTGTTCTACAGGAATTGCATTGCTTTGGATCGGGTCTTGATTAGGGTTCAGCACCAGACGAGCGACGGCTGGCTGCAAGTTCAGCAGTGCCTTAAACGCCGAAGTGGCTCGACCCCGCGCCTGTTCTTCTAAGGTGCGCCCCAGCAACACTAGCCCCACAATCATGAC
>JBGSVR010000259.1:0-6723 GCA_041752855.1 Thermosynechococcaceae cyanobacterium | reverse complement strand
CGAGGGGGCCGCCTACAGTCTGTGCTTTAGCAGCACAGGGATCTGCCTTGGAGGCGCAAGGGTTAGCTTTAGCGGCGCAGGGGTCTGCCTTGGAGGCACAGGGATCGGCTGAGGCGACGGTACTGCTAGACGCATTGGTGGTTTTAGCTGAACAGGGGTTGGTGCAGCCTACAGCGACACCAAGGCTCAACAGTGAAATTGCGGCAAGGGTGCCAAGATACTTTGCTTTCATGGAAGTTTCTCTGGAGTACTGTTCAAAAATGGGTCGGATTGGGCGATCGCCTATTTCTTGGCGATCGCTGAATTGAGAACCTTGGTGTAGTCAGACTTTTTGGGATTATTGCGATGCTGCGCCAAGATTTTGCCCGTGGCAGAATCGACAATGGTTAGAGATCCGGTTTGGGTTTTATTGGCTGCAAAAAACTGACCAAGACCCAGCGCTTTAGCCTTTGCTTCAGACTTGGCGGTTGAGGATCGATCAGAGACATCAAGCACCACAAAATTTACTTTTCCTGCGTATTGCCGCTTTAGCTCAGAGAGCGTGGGGGCAATGTTTTTACAAGCGGGACACCAGCTTGCATAAATATCCACCACAACGGGCTTACCCCGTAGTGTTTGGGCAAGCGGCCCCCCCACCGTTTTACCCTTAGCAGCGCAGGGATTTCCTTTTGACGCACAGGGATTAGCAAGGGCGGGGGTTCCAATGACTTCTGAGAACATTCTGCTCCCCGCTTCGGGTTTGGCAAACGAGGTGATGCTCAAGAGTGAGGCGGTTGCCAGCAGTGCTAAATATTTAATATTCATGGGTTTCTTTCTGATTAAAACGGCCAATTTTCAAAGCGATCCATTAACTCCCCGTTCTAGGGCGAGTTTTGAAACTTTTTTTATTAAGCGCTAAGAAAATGAATCTCAGATGAAGATTCTCTAGAGAGGAAATGAAGTTTTGATCGATCGCCAACCTAAGGTAATTTTTACGAGGAGCGTATTTAACCCTTTTTGCCCGTGATGTAGGCACGAGTGAGCGCATGCTGAGGGTTTTCAAATAGTTGAGGCGTTGTACCCGCCTCAATTAAGGTGCCAGATCCCTCCTGTACCCAAAAAAGGGCGGTGCGATCGCCAATTCGTTTGGCCTGCGCTAAGTTGTGGGTGACAACCAAAAATGTGTAGCGTCCCCGCAGCCGTAAAAAAAGGTCTTCAATGATTTCACTAGAGATCGGATCAAGGGCACTACAGGGTTCATCCATGAGCAATATTTCTGGGTCTAGGGCCAACGCCCTAGCTAGACACAAACGCTGTTGTTGTCCGCCGGAGAGGGACAATGCAGGTGTCTTAAGGCGATCTTTAACTTCTTGCCATAGCCCCACTTGCTGAAGACTGTTTTCAATAATCTCGTCGATGCGGCGTTGGGATTTAATGCCGTGGTGGCGTAGCGGAAATTCTATATTTTTCTGGATAGACAGCGGAAAGGGATTGGGCTTTTGAAATAACATGCCAATCCGTCGCCGCAGGTTGATAACGTTGAGAGTGCGAATATCTTGGTCTTCCAATAGAATTCGCCCTGAAATGACCGAGTTTAGCGTTAGCTCTACTATGCGATTAAGGCAGTTGAGAAAGCTCGTTTTACCACACCCAGATGGGCCGATTAGTGTCGTAATTTTGCCAGGGTCTAGGGTTAGGGTGACATCTTTAAAGGCTGCCTTCTTTCCATAGTGAAGGGTTAGATTTTGGGTTTGAACCGTGGATAGGCGAGGAGCGGTGAGTGAAGCAGAATGCTGTCGCATATTGATATTGATTGGGGTCTGTCTGAGTTGGGGCTAGATGACTTGAATGCGGGAGTCTCGAAACCAGTGGGCTAGTCCAGAAATGATTGCGTTAATGACCATTAAGCTGAGGATCAACAGGAGTGCTGAGGCATAGGCATTGGCTTCACCGCCTGAAATGTTCATCGCTAGGTCAAAGATATGAACCGAAAGTGCTCGACCCGAATCTAGTAGCGATTCGGGCATCCGATCTACGGAGCCGCTGGTAAAAATTAGGGCAGCGGTTTCGGCGATCGCCCGTCCTAGACCCAGCAAAATACCGACGGACAGACCGGGCATCGCCGCAGGAAGGAGTAGCACCCATAACGTCGCTGTGCGAGACAGCCCTAATGCGGCAGCGGAACGTCGATAATCGTTGGGGACTGCTCGTAACCCCTCCTGGGTGGCGCGAATCAGAATGGGGAGTACCATACAGGCTAAGGTGAGTCCCCCCGCTAAAATCGAAAAACCTAACCCCAGGGTTTTGCTAAAAAAGGCGTTGCCAAAGAGTCCAAACACAATTGAGGGCACCCCTGCTAGTACCTCTAAACTCAAGCGCACCAGACGACCAAATAGACTATGCTGGGGGCTAAACTCAACGAGTAAAATTGCCGTGCCCACCCCTAACGGAATGGCAGTGGCCAAGCACACCCCCACAATGAGAGCCGTCGAAACCAGAATGGGCGCAATGCCCCCCGCTCGTCCCGCTTTTTGCGGTGCAGTTGTCAGAAACGTCCAGGAAATTTGACCCATACCGTGCCAGATCAGATCGCTGAGTAGCCAGAGCAAAACCCCTACAACAAAACAGGCGACGCTCCAAATCAACAGTGTCATGAATGTTTCCATTGAGCCTCGCCAGCGCATCGGAAAGACCTTGTTTAGCACAGCCAACTTAGTCATAAATTTGCTCCTGATGGATAACCTCTGCGATCGCCACCAGCCCCACAACCAACCCCATCAATACCAGCCCACTCACAAATAAAGCAGCGCGATGATTGCCGACGGCATAGGCCATTTCTAGGGCAATATTGGCAGTCAACGTTCGCACGGGGGCAAACAGACTTTCCGGCACTTGCACAACATTGCCGCAGACCATCAGCACCGCCATCGTCTCCCCAATGGCACGACCTGTTTCCAAAATGACCCCAGTCATTAGCCCAGCCTTTGCCGCTGGTAGCACCACCCCAGAAACTGTCGCCCACCGCCCCAGCCCCAAGGCTGCTGCACCCCTCAGGTACTCCGGCGGGACGGCTGTAAAGCTAGCATCCGCTACCAAGGCGATCGTGGGTAAAATCATAATGCTCAAAATTAAAATACCCGCGAGTAAACTCGGTCCTGGGGGATGCAGTCGCCCAATAAGCGGCACCAACACCACCAATCCCCAAAAGCCATAGACGACCGAAGGGATGCCCGCCAGCAACTCAATCAGACGACGATAGCCTTGGGCGATCGCAGCGGGTGCATAATACTGACAAAACACAGCCGATAAAATCCCCAGCGGTGTTGCCAGCAAAACCGAACCTGCCGTAACGAGCAGGCTCCCCCACAGCATTGGCAACAGGTTGTACTCTCGACTAACCGGATGCCATGCCGGATCTTTGAAGAAGCGCAAAAAGCCAATCGTTTGCAAAAACGACAGCGATTCTTGCAACAGAAAAAAGAGAATCAGCAGCACAATGAGTCCTGACAGCAACGCCAAGCCGCGCAATACTCCAACAAAAACGACCTCACTGCGCCACTGAAACAAAATATTGCTCCTTCACAATGTCTGTAACAGCTTTAGAGCGAGCGAATTCAATGAAATCTTTGGTTAACCCTGTAGGCGTTGTTTTGGTCACCAAGTTGAGGCGACGCGCGATGGGAAAGGTTTGATTAGAGACATTAGCCGTTGAAGCCGCGATGCCATTGATGGGCAATAGTTTGACCGATCCACCATTTTTGGCATCGAATTCTGCTGACCCAATTGAGACATAGCCAATAGCGTTGGGGTTTCCCGCGACGGTCTTAATCGCCTGTTCGTTTTCCCCAATCACCACGTCCGCTTTAATGGCCTTCGTGTCAAGTTTGAAGTACTGGGCAAACAGTTCTAGGGTTGAGCGTCCTTCGGCTTTATTCACTACAGTAATGGGGGCATCTTGTCCACCCACCTCTTTCCAGTTGGTGATTTTTTTCGTGTAGAGACTG
The DNA here is from genome assembly GCA_041752855.1 of Thermosynechococcaceae cyanobacterium. Taxonomy (GTDB): domain Bacteria; phylum Cyanobacteriota; class Cyanobacteriia; order Thermosynechococcales; family Thermosynechococcaceae; genus JAAURS01. Next base: position 2,740 of record JBGSVR010000259.1, on the reverse strand, counting down.
ACGATTTGAGCATCGCTCAATTGAGACACAGGGTTATTTTTGTTCAGAATAAGGGAAACACCATCCTTAGCGATTTCAAAGGCTTGTAAGTCCTTTTCTTCAGGCTTCAGCGATCGCGACACCATGCCAATATCTGCAACACCCTGTCGGGCATCGGTAATACCCCGCGAAGACCCCCCAGACTGCACATCAATCCTCACGCCTGAACGTTGTGTCTCATAGCGCTTTGCAATTTCAGCCACCAGAGGTGCAACCGTACTCGAACCCGTTAACACCAACTTTCCCTGAAGCGGATTAGAAGACATTGAGGTTGTCCGCGTAGCGCAAGACTGTCCCGCTAAGGCAACCGACACACTGAATAGAAACGGCAAAAGGACTTTAGAATTTTGCATGAGGGACAAATAACAAACTAGAGACAATAAACCGAAGAGAACAAACCGATTCACAATTTAAGTTCAGCGTGTGAGCTGCGATCCTCTTTAAACTTGAGGACGCAACAGCCTAGATTTAGTCCTTTGAGTCCATCAGAGGGCTGTAATGCATCGGACAAGTGATAAAGGACGGCTTTACCATCTCTCTCTGCCGTCACAAAACCTTCCTGACGCAACACCTTGAGATGGTGAGACAGCAAGCTCTGCTCTATCCGTAAAACCTGATTGATTTCCCCAACGTGTTTGGGACACTCCATTAACAACGCCAGAACAGACAGACGGGTTTCGTCTGCCAAAATTCTTAACTTTTGCACGCAGGATCTTTCCGCCAGGGTGGAAGAAACACTTGTCACAGCTTAGTTTGAGGTAGACAGCGTCCTCAGATTAACATGAAAGAAAATTCATATTAATCTAAGTTCATTTGTTCAAAATACGAGAGTTGTCAGCTCAAAGATGAGAAATACCTAAAGATTTCCTAAAAATCATCTAAGAAAATGTACTGGGGCACCGATAAATACGGCAGTCTGCTCCAAGTTTCCAAAAATCTGAAGAATCTCGTCTGGGTTAACTTCAGCAAAAATTCATCTTCGCTTTAGGTTGTCATCACGCCCGATTAGTCACCGTCGCTTACGCTAAAGAGGAGAAAACATAACCCTCACAGCACAAAATGCTGGAGGCACAGAGGAAGCAAGCATGACGGGGCAAGACTATTGGGTCGGCGAAAATGGACAGTGTGTGCCCTGGGACTTGAGTGCTGATGAAGCGACGCTGACCCAACCCTATCGGCTGTATCGCTTTCTAAGTGACCTCGAAGATATTCTCGAACAAGAACCCGATGACCAGCGCCGACTGAGGTTAATTTGTCCCTTGGTGCGCCGTTTGCTCAACAGTTCGACGTGGCTACTGGACAATTATTTGCCCCCCGATCCCGATACGGGCTGGTCGGTGCTGATGCTCTACGATGAGCCGGACTATCCCATTACCGTGCAAACGGTGGTCTGGAGTCCGGGGAGTGTTTCACCCATCCATAATCATGGAGCATGGGGCATTGTGGCGCTCTTGGACGGTCAGGAGAAAAATACATTTTGGCAGCGTTCTCCGGCGACAGATACCCCCGATCACATTGAGCAAGTGGGCGATCGCACCCTCTCCCCCGGCGATATCCTTTGCCTCATGCCGGATGCCATCCATCAGATCGAAGCACTCTCTGATGAGCCAAGCATTAGCTTTAATCTCTACGGCGAAACCAACTACAGCAAGCGCTTTCAATTTGATGCAGTACAGGGCACCGCCCATATTTTTTAGATCCTGTCTATGCGTCGTATCTTTCCAAAACTGTCTACAACGTCTCTCCAATTCCGACTAACGCTGGAGGTGGTTGCCCTATCGGTGATGGGGCTGTGCAGCATTACGCTGTGGTCGGGCTGGCGGATGGAGAACATTTTAATTTCAGCCCATAAGCAAAACCTAGAGTTTATTGCGGCACGCTTTCCTGAGTATCTAGAGCTATACAGCGAAATGGGGAAAGGCAACAATGGTCTCGATCAAACCATTGCCAAGGTTGCAGCACCAGGGCTTTTAGTCTGGGCTAAAGATCCTAACGGCAAGGTTTTGGCAAAATCTGCCACTCTGGATGACTCGCCAGAGACAATGGCACGATCGCTGGCTTTAGTCGAAGTGCCCCCGATTCCTAAGATATTTCAATTTGGCACTCGCTATGTGGTGTTGTGTGCCAATCCAGTTTCCCTAAACGGGAAAACCATCGCCAAGATTTATCTATCCCAAGACATTACCGAAACCCAGCATCAGCTTAATGCGGGGCTATGGGGGCTGTTGGGGGTCAGTGCCCTTGCGATCACCGTGCTGGTGGGGGCGATCACCCATCGCATTCACCGTGCGCTCCAGCCCCTTGCCCAAATGAGCCAAGTCGCCGGAGCTATTTCTGCCGATGATCTGAGTGCCGCCAAACTAGAGTTAAACCATGCCCCCGATGAAATTTTAGGGTTAGCCACCGCCTTTAACGAAATGTTGACGCGCCTATCCGGGTCTTGGGAGCAACAGCGGCAGTTTGTGGGCAATGTCTCCCACGAGCTACGTACCCCACTGACCGTCATTATTGGCTACCTGCAAAGCCTTCTGCGCCACAGCCATAATTTTAGCGCCCACCAGCAAGAAGCCCTCGAAACCACCGTTAGCGAGGCAGAGCGTACGGCTCGCATGCTGCAAGAACTACTGGATTTAGCCAGAGCCGATAGCGGTCAGCTCCACTTTCGCCTAGAACCTGTCTTTCTGAATACGTTTGCGGCTGA
>JBGSVR010000258.1:0-7477 GCA_041752855.1 Thermosynechococcaceae cyanobacterium | reverse complement strand
GCGTTCGTAAAGAAGGGCTTGCTTGTCTGCTTCTGAGAATTCGATGGATAGCATGGGGCAACCTCACTATCAATAGGGCAATCTCAGTACATTACATCCAGTTCTCGGTAAGCTCAAGCTATGAACGTGCAAAGTATAGTTCAGACTCTTAAAGAGGTTCTAAGTAGGCAGACTGAATTAACTATAAAACGGGTTTCGACTTCGCTCAACCCTCAAATCTCGTATTGGCGCGGGTTGAGGCTTCGACGGTGAGCGCTCAGCGTTCGACTGAGCGCTCACGCCGAAGTCCGAACCGCGAAGTCGAAACCCAAACCCCATCGGTAATTTAATTACGCCCATCTACTTACAGCAGCTTTTGAATTGCCTTTTCTAGATCTTCTGGCTTAGCCATCGAAGCATACCGCTCAATAACTTTGCCGTTGCGATCAACTAAAAATTTTGTAAAATTCCATTTCACTGTTTCGGTGCCAAACAAGCCGGGTGCGGCCTTGGTTAAATACTGGAATAACGGATGGGCATCTTGACCATTTACGTCTACCTTCTCAAATAGCGGAAACTTAACACCAAAGCGCGTTTCGCAAAAAGACTGAATGTCTGAAGCACTCCCTGGCTCCTGCTGCCCAAACTGATTACAGGGAAAACCCAGAATTTCTAATCCCTGGCTGGCGTACTTGTCGTACAGCGCCTGAAGCCCCTGATATTGCGGCGTAAAACCACATTGACTGGCAGTATTAACAATTAACAAAACCTTGTCTTTATAGGCATTGAGGCTTAGGGGTTGACCTTCAATGGTGGTGACAGAAAAATCGTAAATGGATGGTGATACTTGAGTGGTCATCAGAATTGCTTAATAAAACTACATCATTGGGTTACGCTGATTTTATCACTGCCCATTGGGTTACGGTGGCAAGCGATCGCCATCCCAGAAATTTCCCTACAGGTTCTGCTCGTTGGATGCCAATGCGGGCGAAGGTTCCACCCACCTGCTGATGCCATTCAAACAGCTTTTGCTCGCCCTCAAGGGTGACGACATTAGCAACCAAACGACCGCCTGGTTTTAAGACGCTCCAGCAGGTTTCAATCATTTTTTCTGCCGTTACGCCGCCCCCGATAAAAATCGCGTCGGGCTGGGGTAGGTCTTTCAAGGCAGCGGGTGCAGTGCCTTCTATAATTTGCAGGTTTGGCGTACCGAGGGTGGCGGCATTGTCTGCAATTAAGGCGATTCTGGACTTTTCAATGGCGATCGCCCGACAGCGAGGATGACTCCGCATCCATTCAATCGAGATCGAGCCACACCCTGCGCCCACATCCCAGAGTAGTTCTCCAGGTAATGGCGCAAGGGTTGAGAGCGTAACGGCGCGGACTTCGCGCTTAGTAAGCTGCCCGTCGTGGCGGTAGGCATCGTCGGGCAGGCCAGAGATACGGGCGAGGGAACGAAGGTTGAGGTTGGGGATGCAGTGGACTGCGATCGCATTCAAATCCGCTAAATCTTCCTCTATCCAGTTTTCAGCAATACCTGAAATCAGGCGCTCATGTGCGCCACCCAGGCGCTCTAGTACGGTCATAGGGCTAGCGCCAAAGCCACGCTGGGTGAGTAACTTAGCGACAACTTTGGGCGTATGGCGACCTTCACTTAAAATCAGCAGTTTTGCGTTGGGGTAAAGGTAGGCGTTGATCAGCGCGGGGGGACGGCTGCATAAGCTGAGGGTTTCAACGTCTGTGGCAGACCAGCCTAACCGCGAACACGCAAGGCTAAAGGTAGAAGGAGCCGGAATAATTATCATTTCGGCAATGGGGATATGCCGCAGCAGCGTTACGCCAATGCCAAAACAGAGCGGGTCGCCGCTGGCTAAAACACAGACGGTCTGACCTTTGTGCCTCAGAATTTCAGCAATAGAGTCTTGAATAGGAGAAGCCCAAGTGAGGCGCTCTCGTGAGTCTGGGGGAATGAACGAGAGATGGCGATCGCCCCCCACCAGCACATCCGCAGCATTGAGGAGCGATCGCGCCACAGCGCTGAGTCCAGACAATCCGTCTTCCCCAATTCCGACCAAAGAGAGCCATTGTTGTGCCATAGCTTTGTACAATGCTGTTTTTGACACTACAGTCACTGTACTGCCCAATGGGTGAGCATTTTTCAAGGAAGCGGCATAGAAGTGACATGGAACAAAATCAGGCCGATTTATCCCCAGTTTCGGCAACAGAACCCGACTGGAGCCGAGAAATCCCTTCTCGGTTCTGGGATCCTTCGCGTCAGCTTATTCAGTCCCTGCGGCGCTATCAAAAGTGGCAGGCCAAAGGCGGCATTTTTGGCTGGTATTTCTCAAAGGTTAGCGTCTTACAGCATCGCTTTTGGAGCGTGGTGACTGGCGCAGATATCCCGCTCAACTGCCAAATTGGGGGCGGGTTTTTAATGGTTCATCCTAACGGCGTGGTGATTCACCCTGACTGCCGCATTGGGCCTAATTGCCTATTTCTTCAGCAGGTGACGGTGGTTGCAGGGGTGGAGATTGGGGGACATGTCGATATTGGTGCGGGTGCAAAGATTATCCGGCCTGTTACCGTTGGAGATCATGCCAAAATTGGTGCCAATGCCGTTGTGCTTTGCAATGTGCCTGCGGGGGCAACTGCGGTAGGAGTGCCAGCACAAATTATTAGCCCAAGCGAATAGACCTCTTGCACGAATATGACCCTCTCCCCCAGCCCCTCTCCCAGAACGGGCGAGGGGAGTAGGATTGATGCAAGAGGTCTAATGATCCAGAGATAGCAGGAACCTGCGCTTTAACTGGGCTGAAAAACCACTGTAAAACGCAGGCTGTGCGTGAATCATTAAATTGAAGGATGGAAAACGGGCTAGGAGGGATTCGAACCCCCGACACCGTGGTCCGTAGCCACGTGCTCTAGTCCACTGAGCTACAAGCCCATCCAGAATTAATATAGTAGCACACCTTTTGCCCGCAGCGATGAAGACTTTCATTCTTTGTGGCTCCAAACGCATAGAGTGGCAGGTTGCAAGGTGGGGCTTTAGCGCATAAATTGATTAGGTCAATTTATTGAATCTCTATCTTTTGAATGTAAAGTTTTATGAATTAACTTTTGTGTCCCTCGTTACACTATGATGAAAATGTGAAGGAATTATAAAGCCGCTAAACCGTTGGGGAACGCGCAGGCAGGCTTCCTCCACTTGAAAAATACAACTTGACTTTTTATTTAACAAAGCTGGCTCGTGATGGGGCTGGCTTTTTACTTTGAAGAGGCAGAATCAGATTGCCGTATGGCTTGCGACAAGGTTTCTAAAGCAGTTTGATACTGGCGATCGCCTTCACCCACAGACGGCTGCTCCACCGTTGCCTCTACCGCAATATTGGGCTTAATGCCAACCTTGTGGATATTTTGACCATTGGGCGTAAAGTATTTGGCGATTGTGACCAGAACGCCGGAACTATCATTCAGTGGCTCAAAGGACTGCACCAGCCCTTTGCCAAAGGTTGTGGTGCCTACTAATACGGCTCGTTTGTTGTCCTGAAGGGCGGCAGATAAGACCTCGCTGGCGCTAGCAGACTGATGATCGACGAGTATCACCAGAGGTTTGTTGGTTAAAGCCGCGCTGTTTGCCTTCACCGTTTCTTGTGGTTTGTCGCGCTCTTGAACTGACAAAATAGTGCCCCTAGAGAGCCACATACGGGCGATCGCAATTCCTGCATCTAGCACTCCCCCTGGGTTGCCGCGCAGATCGAGCAGGTACCCTGCCACCTGCTGAGACTCTAGGGTTTTAATGGCAGCTTGCATAGAATCTGAGGATTTTGTCGTAAAGATAGGCAAACGGATATAGCCGATCTTGCCTGCTTTGGACGCAGTGGTTTGGTAGCTGAGCGGGTTGAGGTTGATATGCTCTCGCACAAGGGTATACGAAAGGTTCTCTTTGCCGCGACGCACCTGAACCGAAATCTTGCTGCCCACGGCACCTACAAGGTAAGGCCCCGCTTTGGATGGATCAATGCTGGGAGTGGATTTTCCATTGAGGCTGACCACGACGTCTTGAGGTTTGAGTCCGGCGATCGCAGCGGGGGACTCTGTAAATGCCTTTTCGACCACCCATTCACGGGTACTAGGGTCTAGGCTGACCGTTAGCCCTACGCCCACAAAGTCACCAGAGACGTTTTGGGTAAGGTCTTTGAGTGCTTCTGGGTTCAAAAAACGGGTGTAGGGGTCGCCAAGGCTACCCATCATGGTTTCGATGGCGCTGTAGGCCGCAGCAGTGGAGGTGTAGGTAGACTGAAGAAAACGCGACCTGACGGCAGTCCAGTCTTGTTTGTTGAAACTGCGATCAACGTAGTTATGCTGGACAATCTGCCATGCTTGATCTACCAGGGCTTTGGGACTGTCTTTAAGGACGGCTTGACTGGCGGGGGCAGTTATTATGATGAGCAACATCACCCCAATGGCTAAGCGAATGCTGCTTAGGTATTTCCAGGGTCTAGGTCTTGATGCCATTATTGCTCAGAAGTTAAAACGGATGAAACAGACAAAGTATACAGTTCGAGGGTACCGGATTGAGTGGGGACGCAATCTCTCTACTGTTTGACTCTGCGATTTATAGCGAGTTCCCGCTGAGCGAGATCCTAGTCACCTTTTTGCAAAAGTCTGACAGAGCCTGTCAGACTTTTTAAAGATACTTTTGCAGCAGCGGCAGCATTTTTTCCTTCGTCGCCTCCGGCACTTGGGCTAACGGCGTAATAATGGCGTACTTGAGCGCATCATGGGCTTTAGAGACAGGATAAGCTGCACTCAACCGCTTGACGCTTTCTTGAATCACCCGCTGAGCATTTTGGGCATTTTTGTGCAGATTCTGAATTACCATTTCGACGGTGACGCTGTCGTGGTCGGGGTGCCAGCAGTCGTAATCTGTGGCAAGGGCGAGGGTGGCGTAGGCAATTTCTGCTTCACGGGCTAGCTTTGCCTCTTGGAGGTTGGTCATGCCGATAATATTGCCGCCCATGCTTCGGTAGAGGTTAGACTCGGCTTTGGTCGAAAACGCAGGGCCTTCCATGCAGACATAGGTGCCGCCTCGATGTAGGGTGACGTTTTCTAACTGAAGCGATTCAACGGCATCGCCTAAGATCTTCGCTGTTGCCATACAGATGGGTTCGCCAAAGCTGACGTGGCCTACGATGCCTTCGCCAAAAAAGGTCGAAACACGATGGCGAGTGCGATCAATAAACTGATCGGGGATCACCATATCCAAGGGCTTAATTTCTGCCTGAAGGGAACCCACCGCTGATGCCGAAATAATATATTCAACCCCTAGGGACTTAAGGGCGTAGATATTGGCACGAAACGGCAGTTCTGTCGGCATGAGGGTATGATGCCGTCCGTGGCGAGCCAGAAACGCAACGCGGGTGCCGTCTAGGGTACCCAGGATGATGGCATCGGATGGGGAGCCAAAGGGCGTATCAATGTGAATCTCTTCAATATCTTTAAGAGCTTCCATTTTGTAGAGACCGCTGCCCCCAATAATGCCAATTCTTACTTCAGCCATTGCTTTGTTGCCCACTTGTTGGTTTGCTCATGTTCGTAGTTTAAGAGGGGAAAGGCGTTTTGCAAATATGCGGCGCGATACTTCAGGCAAAACATCAGCGTCTAGCAATGGTTAGGTACTGGAGAGGGCGCACCATCCTAGATTGTGGTCATGTTTGGGGTTGAGAACGTTCAAGCCAAGGAATAAGGTTCTGAGTCACCTTCATATAATAAAGAAGAGAATAGTCAACCTTGGCAACATTATGTTCTTAAACCCTAAAGTTATTGCGGCAGTCGAGCAGCTCAATTATCGCGTAACGGTGGGCGATGTAGCGGTTAAATCTGGGTTAGAGCTACAGGTGGCGCAGCAGGCGCTCATGACTTTAGCGTCTGAAGCAGGCGGACATCTTCAGGTGACAGAAACGGGAGAGGTTGCCTACCTATTCTCTAAAAATTTTCGGTCTGTGCTTCAGACTAAATTTTTGAAGTTACGCCTATTGGCGGTGTGGCAGCAAGTTTGGAAGGTTCTGTTTTACCTCATTCGCATTTCCTTCGGTATTTTGCTCATTGCCTCCATTTGCATTATTGCGATCGCCATCATAGCCATCATTATTGCTACCACCTTGAGCAACAAAGATTCTGAGGGCAGCGATTCAGGCGATGACGTTGGTTTTGGCGGGTTTCCCATCGGCTGGATTTTTACAGATTGGTACTACTTTTTTCTGCCCGATCCCTACGCTGGTTCCCCCAAGGTTTCCCCCGCCAAACAGGGATCTATGAACTTTCTAGAAGCGGTGTTTTCGTTTCTCTTTGGAGATGGAAACCCCAACCCTTATCTAGAAGAGCGACGCTGGCAAGAGGTTGGCAAAGTCTTGAGGCAGAATGGCGGGACTGCTGTTGCAGAGCAGGTGATTCCGTTTCTTGAGCAGCCCAGCGAAGGACAGTCTATTGATGATGCAATGCTAGCGGCGCTGCTGCGCTTTAACGGACGGCCCGAAGTTAGCCCCGATGGTGAAATTGTGTATCATTTCCCCGATCTACAAACCTCTGTCGAGGCTGATCGCAGTGCGCCTACTGCACCTTTTCTACAAGAATCTCTATGGAAATTTAGCCATGCATCCTTCGGTCAAGTTTTAGGGGCGATTGGGCTAGGGAGTGCAAATCTGATTGGTGCGGTCATTCTCGGCAAGCTCCTCGGCGAGATTGGCTCTACCGCCGGATTTTTAGGCTTCGTTCAGGCGATTTATGGGGGATTACTTGCCTACGGCATCGGCTTTTTAGTCATTCCCCTAGGGCGCTATTTTTGGATTCAGTGGCAAAACCAACGTATTGTGGCTCGAAACCAAGCCCGCGCACAATGGGCAGAAAAGCTGCTTTACGAACCCTCTCAGACCCTGACGCAAAAGCTCACCTTTGCCCGTCAGTTTGCGCGTTCAACCTTGGTAGACGATCTCGATTTAGTCTACACCACCGAAACAGATCTGCTGGAGCAAGAGTCTGAAAATCAGGCCAAGATTAATGCAGAGTGGGAAAAACGTTTAGGATTGTGAATTCAATAAGCTTTAACTTTGACCCTCAGCGTTCGGACTTTAGCGTGAGTGCTCAGTCGAACGCTGAGCGCTCACGTCAAAGTCAAGCCCCTTTCCTGCCTTGGAAGAGGGGAGGAAGAATCTTGTTCCTCCCCTCTTCCCTTATGGGAGAAGAGGCTAGGCGTTGCCCTGCTGTGTCCTGAGCCTGTCGTTGGCGTAGCCTTGCCTTTGGCAATAGGGAGCTTGCCGAAGGGGGATGAGGGCGGGCAAGGTGTAAAGTCTCTTACCAATTCTTCCGTAACTACTCAGTAAGGAATTACGGTGTATCGAATTGGCGTAGCATGTTCCTATGAGAAGATCTTTTTTGACATAGAAACTATAACGGTTTTGTAACTGCTGCCTTATTAGAGAGGCTCCATCATTGACCAATC
>JBGSVR010000257.1:0-3780 GCA_041752855.1 Thermosynechococcaceae cyanobacterium | reverse complement strand
ATTACGTTTTATCTACACCGAGTTGCAAAAAAAGCCTTAAATCAGCGGATGGATGTCGCGCTTGAGGCTTCTAGTTCTAGTCAAAATTTAACGCCTTAGTACGCTCTCCATTCCTCAAACTTTCTATTGCTATGACCTATCCTATTGCTCAAATCCGATTTAGCTTTGATCGTGTCCCTAGGTTTTTCATACCTATTGCGTTAGCCTTGCTGAGTTTTGGATGTGTGCTGTTGCTGGCAGATCCTCCGGCAATGGCTCAAGCAGCAGGCTCTTCAGCCGCCACTACCGGATTTAACCCGCAGGCACTGTTACGCAACGCTCTGGAGTGGGTGAATGGGCTGGGGACGGCGGGGGCGATCGCCTTTATTGCCATCTACATCCTCGCCACCGTCGCATTCTTTCCAGGTTCCATTCTGACCCTTGGCGCTGGCGTGGTTTTTGGGGTTGGCTTGGGTTCACTTTATGTTTTTATAGGCGCAACCTTGGGCGCGACTGCCGCCTTTTTAGTTGGGCGCTACTTAGCACGGGGCTGGGTTGCTCAAAAAATTGCAGGTAATGTAAAATTTCGCGCCATTGACGAAGCCGTGGGGCGTGAGGGCTTCAAAATTGTGCTGCTGACGCGGCTTTCGCCTGTTTTTCCGTTTAATCTACTGAACTATGCCTATGGGGTGACGGGGGTTGCCCTCAAAGACTATATTCTGGCCTCCATTGGTATGATGCCGGGCACGGTTCTGTACGTTTATATCGGCTCTTTAGCAGGCAGCATTGCAACCTTAGGCACGGGGACACAACCCACCGCCAATCCAGGTTTGCAGTGGAGCATACGCATCATTGGCTTTATTGCAACTGCTGCCGTCACGGTCTATGTCACCCGCGTTGCCCGTCAAGCTTTAGCCAAAGCCGTCCCAGACCCAGAAGGAGAACTCCATGCATAGCTCAGTTGAACCCGTCAGCATTTTGCCGATGGATGAATATAACCAAACGCTGATGTCCCATGTGCATCCCAAAGACTGGGTTAACCCAACACCGTCTAAGATTTACGATTTGGTGGTGATTGGTGCAGGTACAGCCGGCCTGGTCGTCGCCGCCGGAGCTGCTGGACTAGATATAGGGCTAAGGGTTGCGCTGATCGAAAAAAATCTGATGGGTGGCGACTGCCTCAACGTCGGCTGTGTACCATCTAAGTGCATCATCCGGTCTTCACGGGTGATTGGGGAACTCTGGGGCGCAGAAGATCTTGGCATTAAGATACCCAGCGGCGTTGAGGTTGATTTTGCTGCGGTGATGGAGCGGATGCGGCGACTACGGGCTGGCATTAGCCATCACGACTCAGCGGCTCGTTTTCAGAAGCTCGGCATTGACGTATTTTTAGGCAATGGGCGCTTTAGCAGCAACAGCACCATTGAAGTAGGCGGTCAGACCCTGCGATTCAAGAAAGCCGTCATTGCCACAGGCGCAAGAGCCGTGCGTCCTGCGCTCAAAGGCATTGAAGACGCTGGTTTTTTAACCAACGAAACGGTTTTCTCCCTGACCGAACGTCCAAATCGGTTAGCGGTAATTGGTGGTGGGCCAATTGGCTGTGAGTTAGCGCAGGCTTTTCGGCGATTGGGCTGCGAAGTGGTGCTGTTTCATCGAGGCAGTCACCTTCTTAATAAAGAAGATGCAGATGCTGCCGATATTGTGCAAAAAGCCTTTGTTCGCGAAGGAATTCGCCTTGTGCTGGGCGCTCAACTGGAGCGGGTTGAAAAGACCGATACCGGAAAGACAATTTACTTTAAGAACAATAACGGCAATTTGGAATCTATCACCGTAGATGAAATTCTGGCAGGTGCAGGCAGAGCGCCCAATGTGGAAGGGCTGAATTTAGAAACTGTTGGGGTAGAGTTTGATCCTAAAAAAGGAGTCAAGGTTAACGACTACCTGCAAACCACTAACCCCAAAATTTATGCGGCGGGTGATATTTGCATGGACAGCAAGTTTACCCATGCGGCGGATGCGGCGGCTCGCATCGTGATTAAAAATACGCTCTTTTCACCCTTTAGGTTAGGTCGCTCTAAGTTAAGTGACCTAACGATGCCTTGGGTTACGTTTACCGATCCTGAGATTGCCCATGTGGGTCTTTCAGAAGCAGATGCCCAAAAGCAGGGAATTGCAATCACAACCATTTTGATTCCGCTGAGTCAGGTAGACAGGGCGATCGCCGATGGAGAAACCGAGGGCTTTGTCAAAATCCACTACAAGACAGGCTCTGACCAGATTGTAGGGGCAACCATTGTGGCGCGTCACGCGGGGGAAATGATTTCTGAAGTGACCACTGCGATCGTCGGGAAACTGGGTTTGAGCGCCCTCAGCGGCGTGATTCATCCCTACCCCACTCAGGCTGAAGGCATCAAAAAAGCAGCCGATGCCTACCGACGAACGTTGTTAACGCCAAGGTCAAAAATGCTGCTTCAGTGGCTAACGAAGGTTTCTTAGAATCGTGAATTCAATAACGTCCAATTTTTAGAAAACCCTCATGTACGTAAGGGCAGGTTTAGCTGATACTGCATTAGAGAATCCTAGATTTATCGGCAAAACCTACCCTTACAAAGCCCGAATGTTATTTTATGCTCATTTCTAAGCAATCTGCATACCGATACCTCTCGCCGTAATCATGTATTGAAAAATAAACTCCATTACCTCAACCCGATTTCTGGCTTCCTCTTGAGAGGTGCCCCAGACCGTTACGCCATGGTCACGAATTAAACACGCCGGAATTTGCGGTGGCTCTTGCCCAAATCGCGCCAGCATCTCTGCGCCGATCTCAGGTACCTTGAGGTGATTTTCAAACAGCGCCAGATGAACCGTAGGGTTGGCATCCCAGATGCCTAATCCCTTGATCATTTCGATCGCAGGAAGCTGAATTTGATCTTGAGTGGTGAGGCGAGAGACTAAGTTGGCAGACACCGAATGAACGTGGTAACAGGCCACCGCATCAGGAAAAAGCTGATAGACCGCCTGGTGAATGCTGGTTTCAGCCGAAGGTTTTGCCGTGGGGGTAGGCTGGGTCAGCAGTTGACCGTCTAAAGACATTTGGACAAACTGGTCCAAAGTCAGTTCCCCCTTAGAGCAGCCGCTGGCGGTAATCCAAAAGCTGCCGTCTGGCTGCCGCGCGGATAAATTGCCAGCAGTGCCCCACATCCAGCCGCGCTCATAAAAGGAACGGGCGTGAGTGATGAGTGTGGGTCTAGGGTCGTGGGGAGCGGACTCTGGGTGCGCCATCGCTCTGAAAGAGCTAGCGATCGCCTCTGCCATTTGTGTATCCGTAAAGATTATGATCTCGTTATGACTTAGGCAGACGTTAATTACTAGATTACTTTGCCCAATATGCTCACTATAATTTGCCCGAAGAAAGACGGCAAATGCAACGGAAAGGGGACTAAAGGTCAGCAGCATGGAAATTGATGTAGGTGCCATCATTGATGGCTACCGCCAGGGCTACTTTTTGATGGCAGAAGAGGATGAGTCAGATTTAGCCTGGTATACCAGTCAAGAACGCACGCTGATTCCGCTAGATGAGCGCTTTCATGTGCCGCGATCGCTGCGTCGGGTCATCAACCAAAGCCGATTTGAGGTTGCCATTAACAAAGACTTTTGGGGTGTGGTAGAAGGCTGTGCCAACCGCGAAACAACCTGGATCTCTCAAGAACTGAAACAGATTTATGGGGCGCTGCATCAAGCAGGTTGGGCGCACAGTTTTGAAACTTGGCAGGGCGATCAGCTTGCAGGAGGCATTTTGGG
>JBGSVR010000256.1:0-11728 GCA_041752855.1 Thermosynechococcaceae cyanobacterium | reverse complement strand
AAAAGCGATCTTAAAATTACGCCAATGGGGTTTGACACGCTTCAGGCTTTATTTGAATGTCCAGAATATCAGCAGGGTTCTAGAATTCAGATGCTAAAGCCTGCAAAATTAACCCAAAATTCTTTTTCTGGCGGCTGGGATCTTGTTGAGAAGGGACAAGTGCAGTTTATTCGGTAGCTTGATACCCAGCTTGACCTTAGCCTTCAATAAACCTGCAATCAATGACTACAATGAGAGCATTGATTGTGGGTAAGCTTATGGCAAGTATTACAATCCGTAACCTGGATGATGAGTTAAAATCTCGTCTCCATATCCGTGCCGCTCATCATGGTCGCTCTATGGAAGAAGAAGCACGGGAAATTTTGCGGGCAACATTAGCTGAAAATGCCCAGCACCCAACCAATCTTGCCGCATCAATTCGGGCGCTATTTGCCGATATTCAAGATTGTGAGCTTCCTCAAGTCCCTAGAGAGCCTTTACGAGAACCGCCGAGCTTCGACGCATGATTGTTTTAGATACCAATGTGTTGTCGGAACTAATGAATCCAAAAGGATCTGACATCGTTTATGACTGGGTCGCCAAACAAGCAGCCATGAGCCTATTTACAACAACCATTAGCCAAGCGGAGATTCTGTATGGTATTGCACTACTCCCGCTAGGTAAGCGCCGAAATGCTTTAGAACAAACTGCCCAGCAAATGTTTGAATCGAGTTTTTTAGGTCGTGTTTTACCCTTTGACGCTGCTGCTGCCACTTCATTTGCACAAATTTCTGCTGCCCGTAGACAGTCTGGCAACCCTATTTCACAATTTGATGCTCAAATTGCAGGAATCTGTCATTCGCGGGGCGCTAAGGTTGCAACTCGAAATGTTTCTGATTTTCAAGGATGTAGTGTAACCATCATTAACCCTTGGGATTATTGATCCAAACTTAATTATTGGTTGATGAACTTTGTGCGACGAATTAATTTATGGACAGAAATGAGCTAAGGCAACGCTACGACGAGGGCGATCGCAGTTTCCAAAAAGCAGACCTCAGCGGCGTAGACCTGAGTGGGCTAGATCTACGCGAAGCCGACTTTAGAGGAGCCGATCTGTATGGCACCCAATTTATGGATTCGCTGCTGTGTCGCGCAGACTTTAGCGAAGGAACAAACTTAGGCTATGCCAAGCTTAATGGAGCTGATCTGTCTGAGGCAAACTTGAGTGGCGCAAATCTGGAAGGGGCAAGCTTGGAGAGGGCGATCGCCCAGGGTGCCATCTACGACCAAAAGACCTTATTTCCTGTAGGTTTTGATATTGTGGCGGCAGGCGGCATCGCAGTGCAAGAACTGGAGCGCCAGAGCCGCATTGCCAGCGTCACCCAGTTGAAAGCCCAAGTTGCCCAAAGTGCAGCTTCTGCGCCAGAACCCATTGCCGAACCCTCACAGATTTTCTCTACAGTTCAAACCACCATAGGAAACGCCACGCCTGCTGCTGCTAGCCTGGATGATTCGGTACTGTTCCCCGCCACGAGTGTAACTATTGCCCCAACGCCAGTCACAACACCTGCGACCAAAAACTCAAATGCATCATGTCTGGGTGTATCGTTCGGCATATTTCTGGTTCTGGGGTTGGGCTTTGCTGCTATGAACTTATTCAAGCCATCCACCCTAATTCAGACTCAAACCAATCCTTTTGAAGCCATTCAGTATCCACAAAACAGTTGTGGCGATCCACTCCCTACTAATACCAACGATTTTCCGGTAGATTTTTATCCTGTCTTTGTCAGTAATTCACCCAATATACTCACCACCGTCAATACAAACTTTTGCCGTGATGCTTTAGTGATTACGCGCAAAGATGTTGGGATACAGTCGATTCAGGTAGCCTCTTTTACCACTCAACAACGAGCCGCTCAATTTGCCCAGTTTATGACGCAAAAAGTGGGCAGCGGAGAGGTTGGTAGTCCTACCCGCATCTTTAAATAAGTTGATTTAGCCTTTAATTGGTTGCTAACCTGTACAAATGGATATTACTCAACTCAAAGCGCAGTATAAAGCCGGAGAGCGAAACTTTAGTGGCGCACAGCTATCTGGCGTAAATTTAGTCTGGGTTGAGCTGACGGGGGTGAATTTTCAGGGGGCAGACCTTAGCCATGCCAACCTCAGCGGAGCTAATCTAAGTGAGTCTAACTTCAGTGGCGAAACCAACTTAACCTTTGCTGATTTAAGTCGAGCTGACTTCCGCAATACAAATCTAAAAGGTACCCGTCTAGAAGGAGCGAATTTAGAAGGCATTCAGCTTGAAGAGGCGGCTTATGATGAAACCACAAAATTTCCTCTGGGTTTTGACCCGATAAGGGCAGGGGCGATCGCTGCGCACCAAGAGTCCGCATCTGGTTCCCTTCAGCCAGTAGCAGTAATTTCAGAGCCAGCTCAGCCAGAGGTTGATTTAGGGCAGTACGCAAGTAATTATCCCCCAAAGGGAAAAGAACGTAAGACAGCTTCTGGCGATCGCCCTTCTCAGGCAATCTCTCCTCAGCCAGCCCCTGTAAATCCTAACCTTGACCTTGCCAAGGAACTCTTTCAAAAAGTACGCCGTGTCACCGATGCAGCCATTACAGACTGGCAAGAAACAAAGCCAACAAACTGGACTTCTGCGCCATCACCCCAACCGATTAGCGCTCAAGATGTCTTTAGCCTCAATACTTCTGGTCAAGGAAAATCAGGCATTGTGCCAGCCAGTATTAAAGGAAGCTGGAATTGGGGTGCGTTTTTGCTGCCCTGGTTTTGGTTTTTGCCCAATCGTGTCTGGGGTTGTGCCTGGATTTGGTTATTTGGTTTTATCCCAGGCATTAGTTTACTTTTTGGAATTATTATGGCAGCGAAGGGAAATACTTGGGCTTGGCAAAGCCGTAAATGGGACAGCGTTAAGGCGTTTAAGAATCATCAACGGGCTTGGGCGATCGCAGGGATTATTTTCTGGGGTCTTATGTGGGTCATTTCTGTCACGTCATCCAAATAGCGCTGTTCTACGCTTGGTTAAACAAGGGGCGGTGTTTCCAGATTAACCTTAGTTCTACAAAGCCAACTCGACAATGACGGGCGTATGGTCACTGGGCTGAGGCAGCGATCGCGGTTCTTTATCAATCACACACCCCACCGCCTTCTCGTAAAGATCTGGGGTGAGGTAGTGGTGGTCAATCCGCCAGCCTAAATTGCGCCGAAATGAAGCCGCACGGTAATCCCACCAACTATAGTGGCCTGTCTCTTCAGTAAACTTGCGAAAGGCATCGGCAAACCCAAGATCTAGTACAGACTGAAGCACCGTGCGCTCCACTGAGGAGGCCATAATATGGTCTCCCTTATTGTCTGGCTCACAGATGTCGCGGTCTTCTAGGGCAATATTAAAATCCCCACACATCAAAATGGGCTGACCTTCCGCTTTGAGCTGGGTCAGGTACTGCTGCAATATGCCAAACCAACGCAGCTTGTATTCATATTTTTCGCTTCCCACTGAAGACCCATTGGGCACATAGAGATTTACAAGGCGAATCCCTGGCGCGATAACGCCTGTAATCACTCTTTTCTGCACATCAAGCTGTTGAGCCTCTTCTAAGGCTTCTGTGCCGCCTAGGACTGGGCTGAAGCCATAGGTAACGTTCTCAAGGGGCAGACGGCTAATCAGCGCAACGCCATTGTAAGATTTTTGCCCAGAAATGTAGAGGTGATAGCCTTTTTCCTCAAAGGGCGATCGCGGAAACACCTCATCTGGCACCTTTGTTTCCTGAACGCACAGAACGTCTACCGCGCTGCTCTCTAGCCAATCTAAAACATGGGTAAGGCGAGAGCGAATCGAGTTGACGTTCCAGGTGGCAATTTTCATGGAGTCCTGACCAATGACCATAAAAAAGAAGGCTCCAAATTTTGGAACCCTCTTTTGAAAGTACCCCCAGGGGAATTCGAATCCCCGTCGCCTCCGTGAAAGGGAGGTGTCCTAGGCCTCTAGACGATGGGGGCAAGTGACTTTCAACGTTTATCAATCTACCGAATTTCAGTACGTTCTGTCAACCCCCCATGACCTTTTTCTTCGAGATGATGGGGGAAAGACCTCTTTTTGGCTAAAGAATGTACAAAAGCAGAAACAGCAGTACCCAAATGACATCTACAAAATGCCAGTAAATTTCAGCCGCCTCTACCCCAAAGTGCTTCTCTGAAGAGTAGTGACCAGGTGTGCGCGATCGCCACAGCACAATCGACATCAAAATCACGCCCACCATAACGTGCAGGCCGTGGAACCCTGTCAAGACATAGAACGTGCTGGAGAAGAGGTTCGTCTTAAGGCCAAATTCGAGGTGAGCGTACTCGTAAAGCTGACCCGCCAAAAACGTGATGCCCATCGCCATCGTAATCAGGAACCAGCGACGCATCCCTTTTATGTCATTGGCTTTAACCGCATCATCGGCTTTATGGATGACGAGGCTGCTCGAAAGCAGAATAACGGTATTTATCCCAGGCAGAAGGATCTCTAGGTCTGGCGTGCCTGCGGGAGGCCAGCTCGTGGCGACAGATCGAAAGGTGAGGTAGGCCACAAACAGCCCCAGAAAGAGCATACTTTCTGAGGTGAGGAATAAAATAAACCCAAACAGTCGAAGGTCGGGGTGTTCGGCATGGTGTGAAGCCGCGACAGGCGCAGTAGCTTCTGAATGCGTTAGCTCGATAGAGCTTTGGTCAGCGATGGAACCTTGCATGGGTCTTTATCCAATTTTCCTTGCTTAGAATTGTGAATTAACCGAAATGGTAGGTAGAGGGCAGGTTTTGGTTAAGGTTTTTGGACATGAGCAATGCAGTTTTGGCTAAACCTGCCGCTACGAAATCCTGAATCTTATTTATTTTGATCCATAGAAACCAATCGAAATGCAGGTTGGGTGAGCGAAGCCGAACCCAACCGACGTAGAGGTCAAGAAACTAAAGCTTCCTCTTCTTCCTCGTAACCATAGTCATAGGGACCAGTAGTTAAAACTGGATCGATATGAAAGTTTTCGACGGGAGGTGGTGAGGTGGTGAGCCACTCTAGCGTGAGCGCATTCCAAGGGTTGTCACCTGCAATCTTGCCCTTTGACCAGCTCCAAATGGCGTTGATAACAAAAGGAATGGTAGAAACAGCCAAAATGTAAGACCCGATGGTGCAAATCATATTGATGGTTGCAAACTTAGGGTCATATTCTGCAACACGGCGGTTCATGCCCTGAAGCCCTAGGACGTGCATGGGTAAAAAGGTCATGTTAAAGCCGAAGAACGTCAGCGCAAAATGAATTTTGCCCCAGGTTTCGTCCAGCAGCCGACCCGTGATTTTGGGGAACCAGTGATACATCCCCGCGTAGATGCCGAAGACACTGCCGCCAAAGAGAACGTAATGCAGGTGAGCCACGATGAAATAAGTATCGTGGACATGGATATCAAAGGGCACAGAGGCGACCATGATGCCGCTCAGTCCACCGACCACAAACATCGAGACAAAGCCGATCGCAAACAGCATGGCAGAGTTGAGGCGCAGTTTACCGCCCCAGATGGTTGCAACCCAGCTAAAGACCTTGATCCCCGTCGGTACAGCAATCACCATCGTGGCAATCATGAAGAACATCCGCAGCCAGTCGGGGGTACCGCTGGTAAACATGTGGTGCGCCCACACAATGAGTCCCAAAAAGCTGATGGCAATACTGGAATAGGCGATCGCCAAGTATCCAAAAATCGGCTTACGGGCATGGACGGGAAGAATTTCTGAGATCATGCCAAAGGCCGGCAAAATCATGATGTAGACCGCCGGATGCGAGTAGAACCAGAACATGTGCTGGTAGACAATCGGGTCGCCGCCGCCTGTGGGGTTAAAAAATGCCGTGCCTACTAAAAGGTCAAAACCCAGCAAAATCATTGCGCCCGTCAGTACGGGGGTCGCTGTGAGCTGAAGCGCTGAGGTTGCCAACATCGCCCAACAGAATAGGGGCATCTTTTTGATGGGCATACTGGGGATTCGCATCTTCAGGATGGTGACGACGAAATTTAGCCCCGCCATAATTGAAGAGGTGCCCAGCACAATCACGCCAGCAATCCAGATTGCCTCACCTGCTTTATTAACCGTCAGGCTAAGGGGCGGGTAAGAGGTCCATCCTGCGCTGGCGGGGCCTACAAAGAAGCTGCACAACAGCAGAATTCCGGCAGGGGGGATCATCCAAAAGGCGATCGCATTCAGCCGAGGAAAGGCCATATCCCGCGCCCCAATCATGAGGGGAATCAGGAAGTTACCGAATCCTCCCGTTAGCGTGGGGATAATCCACAAAAAAATCATGATAGTGGCGTGGATGGTAAAAAGCGCGTTGTAGGTTTCACGGCTGACAAAATCTACCTGAGGCGTTGCCAGCTCAGTCCGCACCAGCTCCGCTAAAACGCCACCAATGAGATAAAACACAAAGCTGGTAACAAGGTATTGAATGCCGATGACCTTATGGTCGGTGCTAAAGCTAAAATACTCCCGCCAGTTTGAGCCATTATCAGCCTCTACTATGGGTTCAAGCTGCCTTGGGTCTGACAGTTCGGCTTGGGTCATACAGCATTCCTTAAAAACTTACAAACGGAGCAAGGGAGCTAAATCTAAACCTCTCAGAATCCCTTGGGCTAAAGAGACTGTGCAATCTGAGCAACTTCAGTCATTGAAATCGCTTCATGACGCAAATGATTCATAACGGAATGGTCGGAACCGAAGCCCATCGCCTTAACTTGAGAAGCCATCGCCTCGTCATGAATCAGCGCAGCAACCGTTACCGGATCCTTCGTTGCCACGGTCTTTTGGCTATTTTCCCAAGCCTGATACTCTTCTGGAGACTGCACAATTACCCTGGTATTCATGCCGCCGTGGTAAGCACCACAGAGTTCTGCACAAATTAAAGGATAGGTGCCGATGCGGTTGGGCGTAAAGCTAAGGTGCGTTTCTTGCCCTGGAATGGCATCTTGCTTGAGGCGAAACTCAGGGACCCAGAAGGCGTGAATCACGTCATTAGCCGAAATATTGAGGCGCACTGGACGATTCTGAGGCAGTCTCAATTCTCCAGACACAATGCCTGTCTCGGGGTAAGTCATAATCCAGGCATACTGAAGACCTTGGACGTTCACCACTAGAGGCTCTTGTGCCGCATTGTCTCCCGTAGAAATAGGGGGTGCTGCTAGAGGGTTAGAGAATAGGCTGCCGCCGCTCGGCATTGCCGCTGCCATTGCAGATCCAGGCATTGATGCCATAGTTGGGGCGTGCTGATGCGCCATGTGGTTAGAGCCAATAGCGTTGCCGCCATCTACGGCCTTGTAAACGTCGAAACTGTAGACCGCCAGCCACATTACAATGACCGTTGGCACAGCCGTCCATAAAATCTCGAGAGGGACATTGCCTTCAATCGGTGCTGCATCGGTGTCATCTCCAGGGCGACGACGAAAGAAAAAGACCGAGTACAGAATGGCTCCCTGCACAATAAAAAACAACCCCGCCGAGATTGCCATCATTGCGTTAAACAAATCATCAATTTTTTTGGCTTCAAACGATGCGCTGACTGGCATCAGGCCATGATTTTGACCGATCCAGAGGCTTGCCAACGTCAGGGTGATCCCAACCACTAGTGCCGTTATTGTACTTGGAACTTTCACTGCTATCCTCGACCGTACTGAAAAACGACTGTTGGCTGGCTACTACACAATCTTAGGCTTTGCCTGGTTTACGCCGTAAACCTTCTTTAGGACAATTTACTCAAGTATGTAAGCTTCCAGTTACGTTGATTTCATCTTTGAGATAGATCAACGTACCCTATTAAGGTAAACCAGTGTCTCAAAGAAGTGGCATTACACATTACAGGTTGTGACAATTTTCCTGATTTTTTTTGGGATCGGGCGCAAATCTGATGGCAGAGTGCGGGGATGCGTCGTTTTTTAGCGCTAATTGACCACTGCTAAAATCTCCTATGCCACAATCAGAAAAGGCTTTAAGCATTGCGCTGGACAGATTATCGTTATTCCGACTCATTTCTAATGGAGGACGCATACCCCACTCTGTCGAGGCGCTCTTGCTTTAGAATTGCCACCAAAATCCTGAACGCTAAACAAGCTACAGTCCCCTACTCTAATAACTCCTTAGAATGGGGGAGTATATTTACTCTTTTGATATCCTTTTGCTTCAATATGGATCCCTAAGTACTCAGCGTAAGCCTCATTGTCTTCAAACGGCATTTTTTATTCATTACCTTTAGTGACTCATGGCTGATAGCTCAATTAACCCGTCCCCTGCGATCGCCCAGTTTTCAACCTCCACCAATTCAACATTGCCGCTGTCAGTAATTCGCAAGATTGTTTATGGCGTAACCGTTGCAACCTTAGCTTTGATGGCACTCGGCAGCGCCACTCGGGTTATGAATGCGGGTTTGTCTTGTCCTGATTGGCCGCTTTGCTATGGCACCTTAGTACCTTCTGCCCAGATGAACCTACAGGTATTTCTAGAGTGGTTTCATCGCTTGGTTGCGTCTTCGATTGGGTTTGTGACGCTGGGGCTAACGGCAGCCTGTTGGGGATATCGCAAGACCTTACCAGGGTGGCTTCCTATCTCTATCACCCTGAGTCTAGGGATCGTCATTCTTCAGGGCATTTTGGGGGGACTTACCGTCACCCAGCTTTTGCGGTTTGATATTGTGACGGCTCATCTTGCCACGGGGCTACTGTTTTTTTGCAGCATGGCGGTTATCAGCAGCTTTATTGCGCCCTACCAAGGGACAGGCGTTGCTGGCAATCTTTACCTGTATGGCGGGGTAGCAGCAATCTGCATCTATCTGCAAAGCGTTTTGGGGGCGCTGGTTGCGTCGCAGTGGGCGGTGCATCAGTGTTTGGATACGGCACAGCTTTGTCAGGTACTCAACAGCCACATGGTTAGCGCGGTACCCGCCAGTTTGTCGGTACTGTTAGTGGCCTATAAAACATGGAAAACTGCGGCGCTGCATCCGACTTTGCGCCAACTGGTGCGGATGGCGGTAGGGCTACTAGGGCTTCAGGTTGCGATCGGCGTTTCAACACTGCGCCTGCACCTTCAGGTGGAGTGGCTGACGGTTTCTCATCAGGTGATTGGGGCAAGCTTATTTGGGACGCTCGTGCTGTTTAGCATGATTGCCTTGCGCGATCGCACTCAGACAAGCCATCATCTGTTTGCTGTGCCTTCTCAAGCCGCAAGTGTAAGCCCTTTTCACGCTTCGCCACTATCACAGTAGTTTTTGCGCACAATCTTTAGTTCTTTTTTCGTTCGTTCAAGAGCATTGCAGTCAGCTTAAGAGCAGGTTGATTGGCTCATTTTTTAGGGAGAGGAGTTTTATGTTAAAGATTATGCCCGCCGAGACGGTTTTATACCGAGCCTCCTTTGCCCTTCGGCTTTTAGACTATTACCAGCTCATGAAGCCTCGGCTCATTCTGCTGTTTTTGATTACGACAGCAGCGAGTATGTGGGTTGCCTCCCACGGTCAGGTGGATCTTTGGAAATTTTTTGTCACCCTCTTTAGTGGTGCTTGCGCGGCGGGTTCTGCCAATACGATCAACTGTCTTTACGACCGCGATATTGATGCCATTATGGAGCGCACCAGTACGCGACCTTTACCTGCGGGGCGGGTACAGCCTTGGCAGGCGGCAGTGTTTGCGATCGCCCTAGCTGCCACGGCGTTCATTCTTTTAGCGCACTTTGTGAACGTGCTGAGCGCTTGGCTTTCGATGTCTGGCATTGCGGTTTACATTGGCGTGTATACCCATTGGCTCAAGCGCTCATCTTCTCAAAATATTGTGATTGGCGGTGCCGCAGGTGCAATCCCCCCCTTAGTGGGCTGGGCGGCTGCAACGGGGGATCTCAATCTCTCGGCCTGGGTGCTGTTTGCCATCATTTTTGTGTGGACTCCGCCCCATTTCTGGCCCCTCGCCATGATGATTGAAGAAGATTATGCCAAGGTCAACATCCCTATGATGCCTGTGGTTGAAGGCGCTCGCTCTACGGCGTGGCAGATTTTTTACTACACGCTGCTGCTGCTGCCCGTCTCGCTGCTGCTGGTGTACCCTTGTGGTGCATCGGGCGCATTTTATGGTGTGATCGCCCTTATTCTTGGGGTTTTGTTTATTAAAAAGGCAGTCTTGCTCCTTCAGACCCCTGAAGATAAGGCTGTGGCGCGCTCGGTCTTCAAATTTTCTATTGTCTATATGATGATGCTGTGCCTAGGCATGACTATTGATAGCCTCCCGTTTGTACAAAATGCGATGTCCACGCTAACCCAGCCCATTCAGGCAATGATTCAGCTGATTCCCATCTATGGCTAAAAGGACTCTTGCTCCCTCTCCCTAGGGAGAGGGTTGGGGTGAGGGATAAAGGTTGAGGTGCTTTAATCCATGATCCTTAGCGAGATGAATCATCCTGCCTGCTCGTAGACAATACCGACCAGAACCACTGCGATCGCAGCAAAAAAACGCCCAGCGTTAACACCAGCAGCATCCCAGTTTGGATCTTATTTGCAGCCGTCCAATCTAAATTCCCCAGATAGCGTGTCCCCATCAAAATGGTATGGATGACCGCCAATACCAGTGCAGGAATCGCTAACCCATGTACCCAACGCCACCATTTTTGAGATTCAAAGCAATCAAAGCTGGTGAGCGCAGGTAGCAGTAGGCACATAAGGCCGACGATGCCTGACCCTATGCCCAATTGCTGAAGCGGGATCAAAAAGGGAACCGCGTCGATACGCCATGAAAAGGAGTGGTCGAGCATGTGGGTGGTATGGGCGATCGCCAACCCAAACGCCCCCACGCCCAGCCCACGCCGATAGCGTAATAGCCACGGTATCAGTCGATTTAGAGGCCGAGCCACCAGTGCCAGCATCAGCAGCACCAGCGCTCCGTGACCTGTATAGTCCACCATCTCGCTGGTGCGGAGTAGGGTTAGCACGCCAATGGCAAGCATCACCCAGCCGCCCATCCGAAAAAGCTGCCCTCGACGATCTGCGCTCATCCAGGTGGCGGAAAGGCCAATGCCGACCATTGAAGGGAGTGTCCCCACCCCAAAGGCCAGCATCGTAGCCGCTCCACCCCAAAGTGAACCAGCCGCCGCCGCTTTGATTTGAGCCGCATACAAAAAACCACAGGGAATTAACCCCCACGTTAACCCGAGTAAAAATGGCGTAAGCCGATGGGGGTTTGTAGAGGAACTGACGAGGGCAGTATTTAGCCGCTGGTGGAGCTTTCCTTGCAACGGATGAAGGAGCGGCAGTTTAGGCAGCAAAGCAGGTGTAACCTGGGCTAGTCCCATCCAGATCAGCAGAACGCCCGTCAAAAAGGTGATGCCTTGACGCAGGGCACTGTCAATCCCCGCAAACTGTCCCCCTGCCACTAGCACAGAACCAAGGGCACCAATGCCTGCGCCGACTAAGGCATAGCTGGTGATTCGGCCTAGATTGAGAAGGCTATGGAATAAGAGCGATCGCCCAACCGTTTTTTGCTCAGGCTGAGCTTCGGATAAAGACAGTGCAACTGCCAAAGGCCCGCACATGCCGACGCAGTGCCCAAAACTGCCCAGAAAGCCCAAGGCCATGACCAGCAGGAGATCGAGAACAGGCTGATTCATTGCGCCAGACCTAAGGGTTCTGCAAAGCGATCACTGGGGTCGTGTTTGACTGGGGATTAAAATCAGCGCCCAGTAGGG
>JBGSVR010000255.1:0-7453 GCA_041752855.1 Thermosynechococcaceae cyanobacterium | reverse complement strand
GGCAGCATGGCTGCGACGGTGATAATCCCAAGGGGCGGCAAGAGAGACTTCAGCCCTGCCATCTGAAGATATCGGTCATAGGACCAAAAAGACTGCGGAAATTGAGGATACAGTAATAGTGCTTTCATAGAAGACCTTCCTGCCATTGCAGGTAAAAACTACTTTGGCAATGGGCAAATCCTGGTGCAATTGGTATGCATATTTCCCTAGACTATAGCGCAAGCCCTAGTTACACCTGAATCTTTTTCGCTTCACACAATACTTAAAGTGTTTATGTCTGCCTCCTTCGCCAAATTGAGCTTACTCAAAACCGAGAAGCCAGATCCTATTTTTATCTTGGATGGCGATCGCTTTTCGATTGGGCGAGCATCCGACAATACCTTAGTGTTGGCGGATGAGGATATATTGCCTTATCACGCCGAAATTGTCAGGCGGGGCGGTAGTGGCGATCGCCATGAACTGATTGCCGTGACCGCTCAGGCTGCAATTCGACTGAATGATCAACCCATTGCATTCAAGGTGCCCTATGGTTTAGCAGACAGGGATATTTTTGACATTGGTACCCACAAACTTCAGTTTTCGGCTGCGATTCAAATTGAGTTACCTGATAACTGGTCATTGTTACCACAGGCATTAAGTGCAGCCCCAAAAAATCTAGAGACGATTGCGTTGCGAGGTCGCAACGGCCTGACGTTAGGACGAGATCCGCGCAACGATACGGTCATTGCTCATCCCGTTGTGGCGCGGTTTCAGGCCAAGATTGAGCTGCACAACGGGAGCTGGATCATTACCGATCTCAATTCTTCTGACGGCACATTTATTAATGACCAGCAGATTCTGCACCCTCATACGCTACGACCTGGGGATGAGATCAGAATTGGGCCTTGTCAGTTCACCTTCAACTTTGACGAAACCCTTACCCAGCAAAATGAGTTTGGCAATCTCCGGCTTGATGCGGTGCATCTTACCCGAACCGCCCCTCGGCACCAAGTGCTTTTAGATGACGTTTCACTGTCTATTCTGCCGCGCGAATTTATTGCCATTGTGGGGGTGAGCGGCGCGGGTAAAACCACGCTCTTAGATGCGCTGAGTGGGTTTCGACCGGCCCAACGCGGCAAAGTCTTTGTGAATGGTCACGACCTGTATCAAAACTTCGAGGCATACCGGACGGAACTCGGCTATGTGCCCCAAGATGACATCATCCATCGAGATTTGACGGTGTACCAAGCCCTAGATTTTGCCGCCCGTCTGCGGCTGCCCAAAGACATTTCTAAAAAAGAGCGCCACCAGCAAATCCAGGCTGTACTGGCAGATTTAGAGCTAACCCATCGACAGCACGCCCTCGTTAAAAATTTAAGCGGAGGTCAGCGTAAGCGGGTTTCGATTGGGGTTGAGTTACTGACCAAGCCCAGCCTGTTCTTTTTAGATGAGGCTACTTCTGGCTTAGACCCTGGCACAGAAAGCCAAATGATGCGGCTGCTGCGACGGCTGGCAGACCAAGGGCGCACGGTGATTTTAATTACCCACGCCACTAAAAATGTGATGCAGTGCGACCTCGTGGTGTTTTTAGCGAAGGGGGGCAAGGTTGCCTACTATGGCCCCCCTCAAGATGCGCTCACCTATTTTGGGGTTCAAGACTTTGATGACATTTATCTCAAGCTTGAAGAAGAAGCGCGATCGCCCCAAGAATGGCAGCAGCAGTACCTTGAGTCAGAAGCGTATCGACAATATGTGGGAGATCGTCAACAGCACCTCAACGCTCAGCTTTCACAGCAGGTGCAGGCCGTTCCAAAATCTTCAAAACGCCGTCATAAACCTTGGGAAAACCAAAGCAGCTCCTTTTGGCGACAGCTTTTGATACTCTCCCATCGCAACCTAACCATTCTGTTTCAAGATCGTGCCAGTTTACTGTTATTGCTGGTCATTGCGCCGCTGCTAGGTCTACTGGACTTTGTGCTGTGGAAGCGCGATCTGTTTGATGTGACAACGGGAGATTCAGGGCAGGCATTAACGCTGCTGTTTACCAATGGCCTACTGGTGGTGATGGTAGGAAGCCTTGCCACCATGCGAGAAATTGTTAAAGAATCTGAAATCTACTGCCGCGAGCGAATGGTGGGACTCCAGATTTTGCCATACCTACTGTCTAAGGTTTGGTTTTGCGTTGTGCTGGCACTTTACGAGTCTGCCGTCTTTTTCTTTATTAAAACCTTGGTGGTTGACCTACCTGGTTCTACGTCTGATCTGGCGGCACTTTACTCCACGATGTTTCTGACAACCCTCGGCGGCATGATTATGGGGCTGTTGGTGTCGGCGCTTTCTAGTAATCAGAACGTTGCGCCGCTGCTGACGATTTTGTTTCTGGTGCCGCAATTTACGCTGGCAGGTGCCTTTATGCCTTTGCCAAGCCTAGGGCCAGCGGGTCAGTGGATGAGTCAATTCACCCTGACGCGCTGGAGTTATGAGGTGATGATTACGGTATCGGGCTTTGGGCGCGATGTGGCAAATGACCCTTGTTGGCAGCAGCCCGATGCGGTGCGCCAAAGTTGGACAGAGACCGAGAAAGCCAAGTGTCAGTGTTTAGGTCCCCAGCTCTTTGATCGCTGTTATTTCCCTGGGTTACGTAAAGAGTATAGCCCCGCTGTGAAACAGCCAGAGCCGCTTAAGCCTAAAGCCTTAGCTAATCCGCCCCAGCTACCTAACGATCTGCTAAACCCTAAGGCAGCAGCAACATTACGCGATGACTTTACGGCCTACGAAACCCAGGTCAAGTCTTACCGTACCGCAATGGATCGGTGGCAGGATAAGTTTGGGAAATGGAAAGAAAAGCGGGGGAAGGCGATCGCCTCTGCTGAAGCGCTGCTAGAGCGAGTGCGCACCAGTCAGGGTGATAGCTATGCGGTCAATATTTACACCCACTGGCTCAAGATGGGCCTGTTGCAGGCTGGAATGCTGGGGCTATTGGTCGTGGTTCAAAAACGCAAAGATAGTCTTTGAGCGAGAGTTCCTAATCAATCAAAAAGGTAGAGAGCAGATGGGGAAAAGGGTCGCGGATGGCACGGCGATCGTCCCGCAGCACCTCTTCTGTACGCTGCTTTAGAGGTGAAGCAGACGCTGCTTTTTGACCAAACAATTTTTGAAATGCTTTTTGCAGTTGCCGCATGGAAGACACAAACTAAACAGGTGTCTCCATCTTGGCTAAAGAGTAAGCGATCCCCCACCGAGGAAATACTGAACTGCGGATGCCAATATTTTTTTGGCTCTCGCGATTGGAGGTACTTTACTGATCATCCCCAAACAAACTTGCCAAATTCTGACGACCACTCACAACCCGCAAAATAGTCAATTCATCCTCTGTCACCCGATACAAGATGATATACCCTTCCAGGGGCAACCCACGTAGCCCAGGACTCAGATCGATATAACTTCGCCCAATCATTGGAAACTGGATCAGCTTCCGACACTTATCATCAAATACTCTCAAAAATTGATCGCCTGATTCAACACTTCGTTCAGCGAAATACGTCGATATCTCATCCAAATCACGAATTGCTTGTGGCGCGATTGTACAAAGCCTCAAGCTAATTCTCTCCTACCTGCTGAAACTTGTGCCGTAACTGCTCCATTGCCAAATCTAAAGGCACACCCTCGCCGCGATCAACCGAAGCCTGCGCCTCGTCCACCTTCGCTCGGACATCTTCCGCCCAAGTTTCATAGTCCTGGCATACTTCCGCCAAAAGTTTCAAAGCTCGCTCTAGAACCTCATCTTCCGAACGAAATCTGCCTAAAGCTACCTGTTGCAGCACAAATTCCTTTTGTTCTGGCTTTAGCATAATACTCATTGCCATCAACCTTCTTCAACATCTTGCCCTAGTCTAAGCCACCCATAGTTTGTCAAGCTGTAGACTTCATTCTTGCAAAAGGGCAAAAAGAGTGTTCTTTGTCATCTGCTGAGCGCTAATTTAATTCCTTGCCAAGGGATTCTTCCAAAAGAAAAACCCTTGGGCGTCTGTCCATGTTTCGACTCCAAGGGCTTTTCTATTAAACTAAGACTTTCCTCACACCACTAAATAGTAGCAGACTTATCTCAAAACGCAACCCTAACCTTAGGACACTTCTGTAACTGTCCAACCGCTACAGCCTCAATTCAGCCAGTCCCAGGTACTCAATTCCCTCCGGTGTGACGTTAAAGCGACAGGGAAAAACCTCTAGCCCAGCTTCCACCGCATCTCGCAATAGCTTGCCGTAGAGCGGGTCGGCGGTGTCTCCAGGCGAGAAGGCTGTACAGTCCCCTCGGTTTATGAAGTACAGCATACAGACCCTGGCTTCTGGCAGCATCGCCTTGAGTTCTCGGATGTGCTTTTGTCCACGAGTCGTCACGGTATCGGGGAATAGGGCACATTCGCCGCTCAGCCAGGTGGTGCTTTTAACCTCAACATAGGTGGGCAGAATGGAGTCTCCCGTGAGCAGAAAATCTACACGGCTTTTTTCTTGTCCGTAGGCCACTTCTGCGCGCAGGGTGTCATAGGTTTGCAGGGGCGGCAATAAGCGCTGCTCTAGCAAAAGCTTTGTCACCTGATTGGGCATGGCGGTATTAACCCCTACCCAAGTAGGGGCGTTGTCGTAAACCTCAATCAGTTCCCAGGTATAGGCCAGCTTGCGCTTGGGGTTGGTGCTGCGAGACACCTGCACGGGGCTACCCACCGTTGAAACACTGGTCATTGGGCCAGTATTGGGGCAGTGGGCGGTAATGAGTTCGCCGCTGTCTAGCTCAATGTCGGCAAAGAAGCGTTTGTAGCGCTTGATGAGGGTGCCCCGCAGTAATGGCGGGTAGCGGTAAAGAAAGTCGGTCATGGGTGCAGTGTATTAGCCTGCCTTCTTTGCCAATCGCCAGTTGATGAACAGTTTTTCGAGTTCAACCCACACAAATACGAGGGCACTTGCGCCAACGCATACGCTTAGCTCTGTCATTGTGATGTAGTGGGTACCAAAGAAGTTTCGCAATGGCTCCACGTAAATGAGCAGTAGCTGAAGCAGTGAGGTTACAACTACTGAGCCGAGCAGGTAAGGGTTAGAAAATGGGTTGAGCTGAATGGTGAGTTTGGAGCTGGAGCGAATGGCGATCGCATGACCCATCTGTGCCAAACATAGGGTTGTAAAGACCATCGTTTTCCAACGATCACGTTCTAGGATTCCGCCCTTCACTTGGTCGGTGTAGCCATACGCCCAGACCATTAAGGCAATGGTGATGACCGCCAGCACAATCCCAATCCGAATCATGTAAAGCCCTAACCCTCGCGCAAAGATGCTCTCGTTGGGGTCTTTGGGGGGCTGCTGCATCACCACGGCACGCCCTGGTTCTACCGCTAATGCCAGAGCGGGTAAGCCGTCCGTCACAAGATTCATCCACAAAATTTGGAGAGGCGAGAGCGGTACGCCACCCAGCCCTAATATGGGCGCTGCGGCAATGGTAATCACTTCCCCGATGTTGCTGCCCAAAATGTAGCGGATAAAGCGACGGATGTTGGTGTACACCACGCGGCCTTCTTCTACTGCCGCCACAATGGTCGAAAAATTGTCATCAAGCAGCACCATATCTGACGCTTCTTTGCTCACGTCTGTGCCTGTGATGCCCATTGCCACACCAATATCTGCCTGCTTGAGCGCTGGCGCGTCATTTACGCCATCCCCCGTCATAGCGACCACTTGGCCTTTGCGCTGGAGCGCCTGCACAATCCGCAGCTTATGCTCTGGCGAGACGCGGGCATACACGCCGACGCGCGGCACAGCGTCTTCTAGCTCATCCTGGCTCATGCGCTGGAGCTGTTGACCTGTGAGACATTCAGCGCCAACTTCGGCAATGCCAAGATCTTGGGCGATCGCCTGGGCGGTCAACTGATGGTCGCCCGTAATCATCACTGGACGGATTCCGGCTTCACGGCATTTGGCAACCGCCACGCGCACTTCCGGGCGGGGCGCGTCTAACATGCCGACTAAGCCCAGCCAGGTGAGGGATTGCTCGGCTTCGTCGCCAAGATCCTCAACGGGTAGTTCGGCAAGGTCTTTCTGGGCAAACCCTAGTACCCGAAGCCCTTGGCTGGCAAGCTGGTTATTTTCGGCTAAAATTTTCTGACGCAGTTCTGAGGTGAGAGGTTCTGGCTGGGTATCTGTCTGGATATGGGTACAGCGTTCTAACGTCAGCTCTGGGGAGCCTTTGCCGTACATCTTGATCGCAGATTCTGCACCCTCCTCTGCCCCCTGCACAATCACGCTCATGCGCTTGCGCTCTGAGGAAAACGGAATTTCTGCCACGCGGGGGAACCGATAGTCCTGATCGTCTTTGCGGAGTTCTGCTTTTGCCGCAACCGTCAGCAATGCCCCTTCGGTGGGGTCGCCTAAAATTACCCACTCGCCGTTTTCTTTTTGCAGCACGGCATCGTTGCAGAACACGCAGGCTTTGAGGAGCGATCGCAGTTCTTCTGACGGCTGTACAGGCTCCGAGGCATTCCCTTCAAAAAAGTGACCTTCTGGGCTGTAGCCATCGCCATCTACCCGCAAAGTATGGGTTGCGGTGCGCACGGCCTGCACCACCATTTTGTTTTGGGTCAGGGTTCCGGTTTTATCGGAGCAGATGGTGGTGACAGAACCCAAGGTTTCTACCGCAGGCAGTTTGCGAATCAGGGCATTCCGTTTAACCATCCGCTGAGTGCCCAAGGCCAACGTCACCGTAATGACGGCAGGTAGACCTTCTGGCACCACCGCAACCGCCATGCTGAGCGAAACTTTAACCAGTTCCCCAAACAGATTAGGTTTATAAATGCTGCCCCCAATAATGATCACCGCGACCAAAATCAGAGAGCCTGTCACCAGCACGTTCCCTAACTGGGTCATGCGCTTTTGCAGTGGGGTAGGTTCTGACTCAACGGACTGGAGTGCGGAGGCAATTTTGCCCAATTCGGTCTGCATTCCGGTGCCCGTCACCAGCACCGTGGCACGTCCCTGAACGACTTCGGTACCCGAGAAGACTAGGTTGATGCGATCGCCTAACGGCGCGTCCTCCGGCAGCAAAATATTTGCCTGTTTTTCGGCAGCGTGGGCTTCTCCTGTTAATGCCGCTTCGCGCACCTGAAGGTTTGCCTCTTCTAAGATTCGCCCATCTGCCGGAATCTTAACCCCTGCCTCAAGCTGAATCACATCCCCTGGCACTAAATCTTTAGAATCGACTTCGCTGAGTGCCCCGTTCCGTAGCAGGCGCACTTTAGAAGTTGCCATTGTTTTGAGCGCTGCCAGCGCCTTTTCTGCACCACTTTCTTGGATGTAGCCCAAAACGCCATTCAGAAACACCACAGCAAAAATCGCCACGGCATCCTTCGGAAATACAAACTTTCCTTGAGTCGTACCTTCATAGATATCCAACGCAGCAGAAATAATGGCGACTGCAATCAGCATCACCAGC
>JBGSVR010000254.1:0-2664 GCA_041752855.1 Thermosynechococcaceae cyanobacterium | reverse complement strand
TCACTCAACCGTTTCTTATTGTTCCTTCGATTATGCAAACAGCCTTTGACTTCGCTGCGATCGCAACCCAACCCCCACTCAAAACGGCTTACCAAACGCTGAAATGGGGGGTCAACCTATTGGCGATCGCCCACAAAAATGCTGCAACTCAGATTGGAGACACGCTGTTTCCTCAAAATGCATTATCCAAAGGACGTGCAAGTTCCGTTATTAACGCAGCGGCGTTATCGTATCTAAAGCAGCGGTATGAAGCACTTTTAGACCAGGACTGGAATGATGCCCAAGCAGGTCTGCATCCCGTTGAGCTGCTCTTTGACACGCCCTGGGATGAGGTACTGCGCTACTATCCTGCCGTCTGGCTAGATCTGCCAAAACTATGGCAGCGTACCCAAGAAAATCGGTACCAAGAGTTTGCACAAGAAATTGATACTAGCAGCTATCCCAAATATTATCTGCAAAATTTCCACTACCAAACCGATGGCTACTTAAGCGATACCTCGGCACAGCTTTACGATCTTCAGGTCGAGCTACTGTTTGGCGGCATGGCAGACCCCATGCGGCGGCGGATTTTGCCACTGCTCAAGCGCGATTTGTTGCAAGATGACGCGACCGGAAAGAAGCGATCGCCCAAAATCTTAGACATTGCCTGTGGGACGGGTCGAACCCTTCGGCAGTTACGCGCCACATTCCCCCATGCGGCGCTACACGGGATAGATCTATCTGCTGCTTACCTCCGTAAAGCCAATCAACTTTTGTCTCAAAATTCAGGCGATTTGCCGCAATTACTTCAGGCCAACGCAGAGGCACTCCCCTACCAAGAGAGCTACTTTGATGCGGTCACAAGCGTATTTTTGTTCCATGAACTGCCTGCCACAGCTCGTCAAAATGTGATTGATGACTGTTATCGGGTACTGGCACCAGGGGGAACTCTTACAATCTGCGACTCTATTCAGCTCAACGATTCCGCCGAGTTGTCTGCCATGATAGACAGCTTTTCGGCTACTTTCCATGAGCCTTACTACAAAGACTATGTGCGCGATGATTTAGCAGGGCGGCTAGAGTCTGCCGGATTTAGTGAAGTTACCTGTGAGATTCACTTTCTGAGCAAATACTTCACAGCGCGCAAGCCGTTGGGGTGATCCCAAAAACTAAGGCTCCGCTGAATGTAGTCTGTCCTTGGGCTTTCACTGTAGTAGATTGTTTTTAGGCTTGCATAGCGTTTCCCGATTCCATACCCATCAAAAAGCCACCGTTTCGCGTTCGGTGGCTTTTTAGTGGGCAGATTGAGGGCGATCGCCTTTAAACCTGATTAAATCCTCTTGACCAGTTCTTTGAATAACATCTCAGTTGCCCGCGCCACCGTTGCAGAGCGTACAACCCTTATCCGTGAGCCACTAGCAGACTTTCTCGTATGCAGGAACGTCACCAGCTTTTTACAGACTTCGCTATCAGTGGCTTTCTTACCGCCATAAGCTTCTAGATGAGTGAAACACCATTGCCACAGCGCGACCCTTACCAGAGCAGAACCGCCAGCTTTAAAGTGAACCATATCTCCTGAGCTGTCTTCTATCAAGCCCATACCGCAGGCCAGCTTAAAAGCGGCTAAACTGCGATCGCGTTTACTCTTTTTCCTGACTCCAGTAGAGTCAACGTATTGCACGATGGGCTTACCATCAGCCCCTAGAAAGCTCTCGATTGGGAAAATATGACTCAGCACCATTGCCCGAACCCGCAGGCCAAACCCAAACAGGTCAAAGGCTTCGTTATACATCTCGAAGTCAGGGCTATAGACCAGATGAAAGAGCATCTTTTCAATCTTGATCTGACGGGCTTCATTTTCAGTGAGTGCGATCGCGTGGTCAATGGTGAACTCAGAAAGGCCACTGCCGATGGTGTTGTTCAGAGACTTTGAATAGCGGGTATTGGTGCATTTAGCGACCTTGCCCCCTGCGATGTAGCGCCATAGGGGTGGGGTTCTGTCATACTGTGCAATGCTTTTAACCCGATGCATTTCAGGCCATTCATGGGCCAGGTTCTGCCTCAGTCGGTTGGTCAGGAAAGTGCTTTGGCTGTTGAGATGCTTAAGCTGCAAACCGAGTGATCGCATGGATGCAGCGACCCCATGAATGTCGAACTTAAGGAAGTATTCTGGCTCTAAAAGATGTTTGTGCCCGTAATAGGCCATCACACAGGCATCAGCCGCATCGTTCTTGTTGGGCATCCGCAGGGTAAGGCGTTCGTACTTTAGTTGTGCGTGTCCTATCCAGCGCACGATGACCCCTGCTTTGATGAGATGGTCAGCCCAGAGCCGCGCGTAGTGTACGCCCGTGGGTTCTAGAATCACCATGTCTGGCTTCAGTGCCAGCAGTCTTTCAACGCCTTCACGAGTCGATTCGTAGCTCTCAATAGATTGTTTATTGGCTCTAAACCAGCCTAAGCAGTTATCTGGAAGTTCTTCAAATAAGCAGCCGACAGCGGAGCCGCGACAAATGTCGAGTCCCAAAATTCTTGTCATATTCACTCTTTTCTAGGAGATGGGGTTCCAAAAATTAGCTTGCTCGGCGGTTAAGCCTTGCCATACGGTTCATAGAATCTCCCGAAGCCCGCCTAATGCGTGGCCTATTCACTGTGAGAACCGACAAAGCTCTACTAAACGCGATCGCA
>JBGSVR010000253.1:0-3930 GCA_041752855.1 Thermosynechococcaceae cyanobacterium | reverse complement strand
CTCAGCAAGGATCTGGCAAAACGGTACTGGCTTTAGATATCCTCACTCACGCGCTAGCGGCTGACATTCCGGTCTTTGCCTTAGACCATCCCAGAATCGACGGTAGCTCTACCCTCAGAGACTATGCTCACGCCCTAGGAGATGACTATACCAATGTCTTGTTTGAGGACGGCAACCTGTTTGAGTTAACAGACCTTGGTTGCCGTGACAATCTTAGCGACCTTCTCGCCATCACACTACAAGGAATGTTTGTAGGCAATAGCGACGATCCTTATCTCATAACCCATTGCAAAGAAGTTCTAAGCCTTGCCCTTAGACAATTCTTTGACAATCCTTCAATTCAGGAGCGCTATACCGTTGCGATAGAGGGCGGGATTGGTTCTGAAGCTTGGGCTAATACTCCCACTCTCAAAGACTTTGTGCCCTTTTGTACGCCGGAATCTCTCGTTTCGCAGGGCGATCCTCAGAAGGTCGCTCAGATCTGCGAGATTATCACCCAACGTTTCACCTTCTGGCTCAACAGCCCTATTGAACAGGCGATCGCCTCCCCCTCCACAAAACAGACCAGCTCCAATTTTCAGGTTTTTGCAGTGCGTGAGGACTCCAGCCCTGACAGCCCTGATGAACAGGTCGCTTTGCAACTCATAGCGCTGCATTACATCTTGCGCTCTGCCTACGTTACCCCACAGTCCATTATTTTTATTCCCAAGCTTTCCAAACTTTGCACCTCACACATACTCAGCGATCTAATCGCACGGATATGCGCCTGT
This sequence comes from Thermosynechococcaceae cyanobacterium, assembly GCA_041752855.1. GTDB lineage: Bacteria > Cyanobacteriota > Cyanobacteriia > Thermosynechococcales > Thermosynechococcaceae > JAAURS01. The sequence continues at coordinate 3,160 of JBGSVR010000253.1, read as the reverse complement.
GGCGCTAAGTTCGGGATTCGCGTCATTCTTGCGGATCAATCTATCGTTCCAGTCTCCGAGGTTAGAGAAAATGAAAAGATTTTGCAAAATCTTGAAACCATCCTCATCGGGCGAATAAGTCGCCCTGATATTCCTACCCTAACTACAGCGCTCGGATTGCCCCAAAACCTCCTTTATCGGAATAGTTTCAGATCTTCGCCGGATCAAGAGGGCTACAGCAAGTGGCTGGTCGCTCAGAACGGCACACACATTTTGGCACGGCATTACGCCAGCGAAGCGCTACTTGAATTTTCCAGTTCTTAGGCAGCGATTCACCTTTTCACTTCCGTTCAGATTCCAGCTCTAAAGGCAAAAACTCATGACATCCAACCTTGTTCTGGCTCAACCTCCAAAGACTCCTAAGTCCCTGAAGCGCCGAGTCACAGCTACAATCCTAACCGCTCTCCTAATCGGCACTCCAGTTCTAATCACCACCAATGCCCAAGCATTTTCTCCTGCCAGCGTCTTGAAATACATTCAAAAAGCCCAGAAAATTCTTGCCCTTGTTAAAGCTGGTAAAAAAGGCATTGGAAGCCTTGATATCGGCAACCTTGGAAGCTTACTCGGCCTTTTCAAAGATCTCGGTATCAAAGAACTTGATGGAGTTCTAAAGGATCTTCAAGCCCAACTTGACCTTGACCCTGAAACAAAAAAGTTAATCGCGGACTATGCCACAACGCTAGGGCAGCTTGGGGTGCCGATTCCTGGTCAAGTTGAAAAATTAGTAAAAAAAATTACTAAAGATAACCCCACCGATGCAATTAGTCCGTTTGGCATATACCAAAACCAAGCTCTACTTGCTGGACTGAATATCTCCACCGATTCCGTTAGCAATTCGGTGCTAGGCGAAAGCGGTCAGAGATCTCTTCAAGGGATACTGGACGATTCTCAGGAATCTTGGCAAAACGCAAAAGACACGATTCAAACCAACGGGGGCGCAATCATTGAGGACTCCGTTTTAACTGCAATGGATGCCCAGCTTGCCACCTCTTCTCAGGATGTCCTAAAAGCAATTTCTATTCAGATTGCTCAAAATGCTGTTCTAGCGCAGCAGGTTGGAGCCGCAAATACAGAGCAAGGCAAAATTAATGCGATGGGCGTTAACCTCCAGGCCAAGGGGCTTATCATTGGCGCTCAATCCCTTGAGGTACAGCAATTCCAGGCAAATCAGGTTGCAGCAAGCACGAATGCACAGCAAGCCGATACCCAAGGTGCTTTCAATAGCGCAACCATCAACGCCTATATGTTCGCCTGTTTAGGCGTTGCTGACTGCAAATAGCTTTTTCTTTCCAACTCTTTTTTACCAGAACGGTCTTATCAACACGGAGATAATCTATGTTCTTTCCTCTTCATCTATTCGCGCAAATTGATATCAGCGGTCAGTCTAGCGATTTTGCAGACAACGCCATCGCTGCTAGTCAGGCCATTCACGCCGCGATTGATACCCTTTGGACAAGCGTTCAGCAGGGCGGCACCTACAAAGGTTTGTGCAAAATCGGCGCTCAGCTCTCCATCGCCACCATGATTTTCTTCATCTTCGGTTGGTACAAGAAGGTACTGGAGGACAACTCATTTTCTTGGGCACCCATCACTGATTTTATTTGGCCTTTGATCGTTATTTCGCTGCTCGTCACGTCCCCTGGTAATCCTGATGGGGAAAGGCTATGGGCATTTACGACAGGCATTCGCAACGTGATCAACAATGCGGATAAGACCGTACTTGAAAGCGTCTCTAGTGCCGCAAACCTAGCTCAGTCAAGGGCACAAGCAGGTAAGAACGTGGCCTTTGAGTCCATGATCAAAAGTGTTGCAACTCAGTGCAATGGTAAAGCCACTCCCGAACTGAAAAAAGCCTGTTGGGATGAGAACAGAAAAGATGTTAGTGAAGGCATCAACGGTCAACAATCTAACCCTTGGCTAGATGGGCTAAAAGGTGCCTTTGACGCTGCCTACACTCTGGCAACAGACCCTAATCAAGCCAAAATTGATGCAGTAACAGCCGGAGTAAACCTTTACGAAAATGCGATCGCCTCTGTTATGAAGGGCTTAGTCCTAGCTTTTGGTATGGCCTTCACATACTTACTAGAGCTATCCCTACTGCTGACTGCCATGCTTGGCCCTATCGCCGTAGGTGCATCTTTACTGCCGCTGCCCACTAAGCCGATCTTGGCCTGGGTTACAGCCATGTTCAGTATCGGTATCGCCAAAATTAGCTTTGATATCGTGACCGGACTCATGAGTGATGTGATGCTTAATGCGCCGCCCTCTGACGCGATGGCCTACATCATCTTCACGGGCATCCTTTCACCCATTTTGGCTCTCTCGCTTGCCAGTGGTGGCGGTCTGGCGGTCTTTAGCGGTCTAAGTGCGGGTGCTGGTGCCGCAGTCGGCGGTCTGGCCTTTGCCAATAACGCAGCACGGCAGCAGCGCTCTGAGATTAATAGAAATCGAAAAAAAAACCCTAGATCCCAAGCTGCATAAGTCTAACACCCCTATTTCTCACGGATTTTGACCAATGTTGAACCTAAAATCTAGACCCAAAGCAGAAACCAACGGGAAAGGCGATCTCACGGCGACTGACCTCATCACTGGCAAGCAGTCGCGCAACAATACGCCCGTTCTAATCATGGGCACCCTTGGGTTCCAAGCCCTTAATTCCCTGGTTCTTTTCGGGCTACTGATTGGAGTTTTTGCGATCGCCTTCAAACCTGCACCTACCCTCGTTCAGCTCGTTGACGGTAAACCGATTCGGGTCACGGCAAAGGAAGCTAAATCAAGGGAACCGGAGAGCATCAAGCGCTTTTCCAAAGAGGTCGTCGCGCTCATGTTTTCCATGACGGGCACCTTACCACCGGAAACCTTTGATCAGGCGCGACTGCCCAAACCTGATCCTGGCGTGACGATCGGCTCCAAGAATCTCAAGATTGCAACTGCTAGTTTTCAGGCTGGTTTTGCACTCTCCGAGGACTTCCGCAAACCCTTCCTAGAGTCCCTAGCCGACATTACGCCCCAGGAGCTGTTTGGAGGAAAAAGCCAAGACCCCACTAAACCACCGACCCAGATTGTCCCCATCATCAAGCTGATTTCTGAACCAAAGCAGGTAGAGCCAGGGTTATGGCGG
>JBGSVR010000252.1:0-2961 GCA_041752855.1 Thermosynechococcaceae cyanobacterium | reverse complement strand
TTAGAACTTTATTTGGACAATAATTATGGCTTCAAGAGAAGACAGATATGAAGAACCCAAGGTAGTGATTACCATTCCCCACAATTCCCTTTGGGCTTACAGAGGGCCGGTCAAAAGCCCTGTGGAGTCGGCTAGCTTCATTATGGGCGGCATAATGATGATAAATTTGGGAGCCTTTCTCCTTTTTGTTGGGATCACTCTTTATTACCCAGAGCTTAGAGAACCCCTTTTCGCCGAGGTTACAAGATGTATTCAGAAAAAGTCATGCTTTGATAAGGGATATGAAAAACGTAAAGAGGTACTTTCTGAAAAATATCGCAACCTAAAGCAGCCTTAAATCTCACGCTCTCAAGATTGAATTCACGATTTTTTCGACGTCCCCGTAGTTTTACTGCTAGTAAGTACGGGGTTTTCTCTGTCCTCAGTTTAAGTGCAATTTACTATAATATTTTCTTCACCAATTGAATCTATCTAGCGTCCTTTTCTAGCTGTTCTTTGTCTGTCAAGATTTTGTTCTTGGCGGGGTGTTTCTTCTATCATTTTCTTCATAGTATTGACCTTTGCCTTGAGGTCAGAGTTAACGTTGTGCTTCAATAGTCTCCCGTCTTTGATATGAAAGACGATTGCACCTGACTTGATATTCTCGACGGTCATCTCATTTAAGCTAGAAGCTAATCGAAGCGTATTACCTTCAAATACAACACTGCCGTCTTCCTGTTCTTTTCCAAACTTGTCTAAAACCAAGTTTATGCCTTGAGCAATCTTATTTGCGTCGTTGACCCAAGCCTGTTTTATCTCGGCTTGGGCTTTTGCTAGTGTGCCCTGTGCGTGAAGATCCGCCCTTGTGCGATCGCCACCGTCCCTGCGAAAAAATTCACGATACTGGGGATCTTGGGTGAGCATATTGAGTACAGCCTTGGGGGTGTGATTTTCTCTAAGTGCATGTTTAGCGACTTCAAGGCCAAGCACAGCAGTAGAATTAGTGCTGAAGGCTTGAGTGTACTTCTTCCACATCCGTTCAGGGTCAGCCTCGTATTCAACCCGCCAGTTGTACCTATCTTTAGGATCGAGAGTTGAGAGATCAGCTGCTCTTGTTACAGAGGGTGATTCGGCAAAAGTGTAGATGGTATTCAGAAGTGTTTCATGCGAAGGGAGTAGTGTTTTTGTGCGGTTGAGTAAAAGGATTAAGTGTTTATCTATTCCAAGTTCTGATCTGACTACAGGAATATTTTTATTAGCCTTACTAACCATATTTTTTGTAGGATAGCCTTTGATTTTTCTCAGCTTATCTTCTAATTCTTTGTCATTAGACGTTACATCTACTGCAATCTTTATATTCTTGCCATCACTATTCCTGAGTTGAACTACCAAATCAGTAGCCATTACTAAATCAGCTAATTTATTTATAAAGTCGTTTTTAACTTGCTCTGATACTCCCGTAATAGATTGATTATTTATTGCTTGCTCAATCCACTTGTCACTATCTATAAAAGTTTTATTGATTTCAGATCTTGCCCAATTTAATTTTTGATTTAACTTATTGCTAAATAGAATAATGGCCTGGTTAGCAATAAATGGCTTCTCATCCAAGATTCCTGTTTTTCTGGCAAAAGCTTTAACCCATTCCTCAAGCTCAAAACCGTTTAATATTTTTGCCATGATTTCATAGACTCATGACACAACAGGCTGGCTTGATCTCTATCTCATCAAATTCAACAATACATTCAAAAATTGCATTAGCAGAATATCCTAAATTTGAATTTAATTCTAAAATCCAGAGATAATCAATCCCTAACTTCTTTCTGACACTGGAGTAACATGGCTTCTGATACTCTTCTAGCGAAATATTTGCATTCTCTTTTCCTATGACTCCATACCAAGCAACAATGAATTCACGATAGTCACCAACAAAATGAATTCCGACTGCATCTAGCAAGTTATCTAAACTTAGGTTGGCTTCTATAAGCTCTGGAAAATCATCCTTGACCGCTTCACGGACTTGTTCAAGTCTTAAAGGGACAGATTTTGGTCCAGCATAAGTCGAATATTCTTTTAACCACTCTCTAGCTGATTGCAATTCCTCCACTTCTTCGTCTTCATCAAATTCAACAAAATCTGGACTAACGCTGGTGACGATAATAGGTTGTAGTGGCATATTGATAATTCCTCTGATCAATAAAGTTTGTTTGGTTTATTCTACTGTCAACCCCTACCGCCGATGATGCTTCCGGCTCTGGCTTTGCTTCTTCGACTGCTGAAGCTGCTGCACCCGCTGCTTAGCCTGTTGCTCCTTCTCAAGGTTGATGATTTTCTGCAATACCTCAATCTGTTTAGCGCTCACATTGCCATTCACCACAGTTTTATTGCTCTCAAGCACCACTTCATCGCCCTTGCTTGTGACCTTGAGATGGTCGCCTTTGAGATGGATACAAAAGCCCTGCATCTGCCAAGTATAGGAACCATCCTTTAAGTTCACCTCTCCGGCATTCTTCGCCAGCCATTTGCAAGGCTCCACCGCCTGTTCGTTGAGTTTGTTCTGCTGTGACATGGCGATCGCCCGTTCTGAGCTGCGGTGTCTGCCAAACTTAGGACGGCTTGCCATCTCCTTCACTAATTTGATGTGGTCACACACCTCGTCAGGAGATTCCAGCGCAAGAGCAGATTTGCTTTGAGCAAGGATGCCATCAATGCGCCCTGGTGTGTACTTGCCAGACTCGATGGCGGCGCGATAGACATGGGCATCTAACCTGCTTTCAGCGATCTTTCCGAGTCCTGGTCGGAGCTGCTGGGCGATCGCCTCGTATTCATCCCTGTCTGCTTTGGTTTGAGCGACTTGTTTCTCTTGGTGGTAGACAGGGATTTGAGCCTTAACCCCTTCGATATAGGCTTTGACCAACTTAGGATTATCGAGAGCTAAGGCTGTGTCACTCTGAGCCAGAACACGGTCAGCCTCTGCGCCAT
>JBGSVR010000251.1:0-9764 GCA_041752855.1 Thermosynechococcaceae cyanobacterium | reverse complement strand
AACATCGGATTTTGAGGAGCAAAAAGTCTTGCTTAAGTTCGTTTAAGTCATAAAGCAAGTGGTTCAAGTCTCATCTAGTACTTCCACAACAACTTTTAATTTCATATCGCGATCCCCCAAGGACTTATGAGAAATATGGGTCAATCAAAGTAGAACATGAGTTTTTTGATATTAAGGATGAGAAATGCATGGATGTCCAGATGTCTGGGACTCATCAAAATACTTACAATGATATCTTTCAACACCTAGCGGCTCGAAACCTTCAGTGGCATGATGTGCGCTCAATGCTCAGCTCAATTGCTAATGTAGAAGAAGAGCATAACGGCAACCTGCGATTTATCCGGCATGGCGAAACTCTGACCGTTCATCCCTCCAAGCACAAAGATATATCTGACATCCACGAACTGATGCAGATTCGTCACTTTCTGGAGAGATCGGCGGTACCCACGCATCAAATTACTGCCGATGGCGCTCACCTACTGGTCGTCATCGATCATCGAGAAGCGCGGATCTATCAGACCGAACTGCACGGATCGGTACCGGAGCGGATTACACCCTACGATCCCGATGGTTTGCATCGGCACCTGCATTATGTAGGCAACGAGGCTGATGGCCATCAGCGTCAGCCGGAACTCAAATCTCTTTACGAGGAGATCGCACAGACCCTGAGTGGCGCTGAGAAGATTCTCATTTTTGGTAGCGCCACTGGCGCAAGCAGTGCGATGGAACATCTGCTGGTCTATCTCAACGCGCACCATGCAGATATAGCCCAGAGGGTAATCAGTACGGTCATCGTTAACGAACAACACATGACCGAAGATCAGCTACTCGCAAAGGCACGGGCAATCTATGCAACAGCCTAAACGAACGTCAATCCAACATCTGTAATTTAAGAGGTTCTAACCATGAATGATGAATCAATGATTGCCCAAGCGACTGCCTCAAATCGAGCTGCCGCTGAAGCACTACAGAACATCGTAGGACAAAATCATTACGCAGGCGGAAATGCGTTACTAAGCGCCGAAGCAGAGGCAGGCGCAATAGATAATGCTGAACTTGATCGGCTCTCAGAGACTGAGATTGCAAGTAATCAAGCGACAGAAAAATCAATAAAAACAAAGAAATTTACAGCAGACGGCAACTCCCCTATAAACTTTGAAAATCTGAGCAATGAAGAAGATTTATCCTTGACGAATGATATTCCCACTGATGAAAAGTGAATTGATTTTCTCCTTGCGTTCTCAATTTTAAGAACTCGGTAGATGCTTACGTTGGAAGTTGTTTCAGCAGCCGAAAAATATGTTTGAAACTCTCTTTACGCCCAATCCCAACATCGAAACTAAAGTCAGCATCCGTCCTCGAAAAGGCGTCATTATTGGTGCTGGACAGGTCGGGATGGCCTGTGCCTATTCCCTAATGATCCAAAACTGTTTCGATGAGTTGATTCTTCAAGATATTCAGACCGAGCGACTTCAGGGAGAAGTCATGGATTTAATGCATGGTGTTCCGTTTTTGGAACCTGTTGAGATTAAAGCTGGCACAGTGGCTGATGTTGGACGAAATGCTGATTTGGTCATCATTACGGCGGGAGCCACGCAAAAGCCAGGGGAGAGTCGTTTAGCGCTCGTTGTCCGTAATGTTGCTATTTTTAAGCAATTGATCCCAGATATCGTCCAATATTGCCCTAATGCAACCCTGTTAATTGTCAGCAATCCAGTAGACATTATGACTTACGTGACGCTAAAACTCTCTGGTTTTCCGGCTGCAAGAGTCATTGGTTCTGGAACAGTGCTTGACTCTGCTCGTTTTTGCACTCTTTTAGCGCAGAAAATGGGCATTGAGCCACGTAGTGTCCATGCTTACATCATTGGTGAACATGGCGACAGTGAGGTGCCCGTATGGAGCAAGGTAAATATTGCTGGAATGTCCCTTTATGAACAAGAGGGTAGCTCAGCCTCAGAAAATGCCGCACTAAAGGCGCTATTTGATCGCGTCAAAAATGCTGGCTACGAAATCCTCAAACTCAAAGGATCAACTTCCTACGCCATTGGTCTGGCGACAACTGAAATTGTCAAAGCCATCCTGCACGGACAAGAGCGTGTTCTAACCGTCAGTACGCTGGTGAATGACTTCTACGGCATTCACGATGTTTGTCTCAGCTTGCCCTGCGTTGTGAATGAAAAAGGTGTGATTAAAACAGTTAACCTTACTCTCAACGATACAGAGCAAACCCAGCTTCTTCATTCTGCCCAAGTTCTACGGGATATTTTTGATACGCTGACACTCTAGTATCGCTACCTTTGTATGAACGCTGACTCTGCCAAGGTAAAGCACAATGGCTAAATTAATTTTGATCCGTCACGGACAAAGTCTTTGGAATGCTGAGAACAAATTTACAGGATGGGTTGATGTTCCCTTAAGCGAACGGGGACGGGCAGAAGCAAAAATCGCCGCCTGCAAACTGAAGAATTTTCGGGTTAGGGTCTGCTTTACCAGTCTGCTCATTCGAGCGATTGAAACTGCGATTATTATCCTGACGGAAGCAGAAAATATCTGCAACGGCAGAATTCCCATCATTAAGCATGAGGCGGATGATGAAGATTGGCATGGCTGGGATAAATACCAGGGCGAACCTGAACAGGAACTGCCTGTTTATCTCACAGCCAGTCTAGATGAACGGTTCTATGGCAAACTCCAAGGGTTAAATAAAGCTGAAACTGCTGTAAAATTTGGCATAGAACAGGTGCAAATCTGGCGAAGATCCTATGCTGTGGCTCCACCGGGGGGTGAGAGTTTAGCTGATACGGTAAAACGGACTGTTCCATTTTTTTGCGATCACATTTTACGGCACTTAATCACGGGCGATAATGTGTTGATCGCAGCCCATGGAAATTCACTCCGTACCATCATTAAGCATCTAGAAAATATTTCCGAAGCGGAAATTGTTAACGTTGAATTAGGAACAGCCATTCCAATTGTTTATGATATTGATGCTAGGGGGCAGATCGTTGACAAAATTATTTTGAATTAATTTTATTTATACGTCTTCCTCTGCCCTCAAAAAATACTAATATTAGCATAATACGGATTAATCACCATGAATGGAGTGCCCGTAATTGTGGCGTTTTCTTCAATTGATGGGCTTCCATGCGCGTGAGAACATTATCTAGAATAGCGATCGCCTGGCCCACAAAAGCTCCCTTATTTAACATCACACATTCAGCCCGTTCAGCCATTGCCGCATCCGTCATCTCGCCGCGCGAAGGGATGCCATTTTTGACCAAACTCTCTAGCACTTGAGTTGCCCAAATCACAGGCACATGAGCCGCTTCGCATAGCCAGAGAATCTCTTCTTGAATCTCGATTAAACGCTGATAGCCAATTTGTACTGCTAAGTCGCCACGGGCAATCATCACCCCAAATGATTGTTTGCCTGCGGCATAGATGATTAATTCTGGGAGATTAGCAACGGCGATCGCGGTCTCAATCTTTGCCACTATCGCAGGTCGGCATAGCCTTGCGCCAAAGCGTTTGTCTAATTCCTGTTGCAGTAGCTCAATATCCGCAGGTCGTTGCACAAAGGAATAGCCAATAATATCGGCGTGAGTACCAACAAAATCTAAATCAGACAGGTCTTTTTCGGTCAGTGGACTCAAAGATAGGGCTGTATCTGGGAAATTCATCCCCTTTTCTGGCAAAAATTTGACTCCTTTGGGGCTGGCATTTATGACTTCTAATAAAAGTCCCAGTTGCCCATCCGGTAATGGATGTTGAAGATCAACCACGCGCGCCTGAATCTTGCCATCGTCAATAAATACAGGGGTATCAATTTCTAATAAATCGAGAATGGAAGGAATGGTACAGCTCGTTTGAAAGCGATCTACAGGCGATGGAATGGCTTTTGATGCAATTTCTCCCTCATTGGCAACATCCAAAGCGCGTGACAGCAGGATCTGATCTCCTATAAATACTCGCTTTTTATCAAGTGGTGCCAGCACAGACCCTGTACGGATTTTAGGGCCACCCAAATCCATCATGATTTTACAAGGCGTTCCTGTTTCCTGTTCGGCATGACGGATGTTTTTGATCATGCCCTCCCAAATTTCTGGGGTGTCATGGGCGCAATTTATTCGCATACAGTTTGCCCCCGACTGTATGAATCCTCGCACCATTTCATAATCAGTAGCGGCATCAGTATCGAGCGTGACCATAATTCTGACGCGCCGTTGAGAAGAACCAAATAGCTCTTCTGTATGCTGTTGGAGTAGGCGATCGCCCTCAAGAAAAAATTCAAGCGGTGGACGGTTGTGCTGAGATTCAGAGCCGCAAATAACCTCCAAAGTGGTAATTACAGCATCAAGATTGGCAATCACCCTTGCTTCAATCCTTCCCAATGAGGATAATCCCCAAGGCTTTAGCGCAACTTGAAGGGCGCGCAGATCGTGTCGCCGTAAAGCCAAATATTCAGCTAAATTTAAGGCACTTGCTAGAAATTCAGGACGCTCAATGTGCGATCGCCACTGGTCAAAGGTAGCTTTCCCTTCAGTTTCTACTGTCTGGCGTAGTTCTTGCAGAGTAGATAACAGACCTTGTGGAGTGGATAGACTAAAAGGGGTAGGCTGATGATCTGTCTTAGGAATAGAAAGGACAGAGTTTAAGGTTTTAAGCATAATAGTTTTCCTTAGTTGTCCTTAACTAGTGATCGGTAGCCGATGCGGGATCTAATTCCCAGCGATCTTGATCGCGCTTTTGGAGCATTTCTTCAGTATCAAGGGGTGTGTCATCATCTACTTCAATTCCCACTGCCTCCGCCAATTCCTCCGTATCATTTTGACTGGGAACTGCGGTGCTACCACCAACGGCTTCATCTCCATTCACTTCTGCCCGATGGGCATCATTCTCAGCGTCATCTGCCGAATCTGCACCTGTTAATGAATTTGATTGTGGTTTTGTCATACATTTTCTCCTTTGAATTTAAGAATTTATTTACTTGCGATCATTCAGATCAATGTCGGCTTCAAAAACAAATTTGCCGCAGTGACAGCTACCTTTGTATGTCTTTATCTTGTTCATAAATTGATCTCCCTTTGGGTTGGTTGGGTTGCTATCGAATATTGCTATTCAAGATAAGACGAGAACAGCATTGAAAAAGCAAAACTCCCAATAAATGTCAACACAGACCAGTTTGTGTCTTGAGTTTGATGCGCTTCGGGAATAATTTCCTCAGCGATCACCACTGATTAAAGGTCACTTCTCCTCTGGTTTCAAACGTCTGACAAATTTCTTTTAGAGTTGATAATAGAACCTGTGGAGTGGATAGATTAAAAGGCGTAGACTGATTATCTGTGTTAGAGATAGAGTTTAAAGTCTGCATAATATTTTTCCTAAATTGTTGATAGATTTTATTTTGTTCATACCGATTTTCCCTTGAGCTTAAGCGAGTGAGTCAGTGAACGAAGCCAAGGGAAAGTCATTGCAGTCAGAAAAATTGCCAATTGTGTCACCACAATACTGGGTCCAGATGGCAAATTAAACCAGGCCGAAATCACCATCCCAAACACGGCACTTAATGCGCCTAGCCCTGCTGATAACAACACGTAATTGATGAAATTGCGACTAGGCAGTCGGGCTGCACAGGCTGGAATTACCACAAAAGCACTCACCAGCAATACTCCAACCGACTTAATTGAAATTCCTACCACGAGAGAAAGCAGTACAATAAATATCGTGCGATGAGTGGATACTGATATCCCACGGGCGATCGCCAATGGTTCATTCAATGTCAGTAACATCTGCGTTCGCAATGTCAACCCAATGAATAAGATACAGATTATTAATAGCAAACTGCTCAACACTAAATCTAGTTCTTGAACTGCCAGAATATCGCCAAACAATAGGTTATTGAGTCCACCTTTGTACTGCCCCACAAAGCTGAGGATAATGATGGCGATCGCCAGAGACGAGGAATAGATGATATTGAGCAATGCATCAGTCCATAGACGAGTGTGTTCTAAAAGATAGGACACCACTAATGCAAAAATGACCGCAAAGGGAAGTAAAACAAGGGAGGGGTTGAGGCCTAATAAAAATCCAATGCTGATACCCAATAAAGCTGAATGGCCTAAGGCATCACTGAAGAAAGATAGCTGCCGTAAAATTGTAAAGCTCCCCAAAGTGCCGCCCATGATCCCGGTTAGGATACCGCCTATCAATGCCCGCTGCATAAAGGGCAGTTGAAATAGCTCAATTATGCGGGTAAATTCTGTTTGGATCATCATGATGATTGGGGTTGATGAGAATGTTTGTATCGGACAAATTCTGGTTCGTAGGCAGCGGAAAGGTTGTCGGGAGAGAGGGCTACCTCTGGGGTGCCTTGACAGCGTAAGGTGCGATTGATACAGAGAACGCGATCGCAATGCTGCCGCACCATATCTAGATCATGGGAAATCTGCAAAATGGCCCAACTTTGCTCTTGTTTGAGTTGGTACAGCAATTTATAAAACTCAGACTCAGCCCGCATATCTAACCCAGCAGGGGCTTCATCAAGAATGAGTAATCGACGCGGGTAAACCAAACAGTAGGCCAGCAACACTCGCTTCGTTTCACCCCCAGAAAGCCCGCTAATAAGCTGATCTTTGAGGCGAACTACGTCAACCCGTGCTAAAGCCTCTCGAACGGCACGGCTCCGTTTTCTATGGTTTGCCCAGGGTAATTGCAGCCCTAACTTGTCCCAACCTAAGCCCACCAGTTCTTCAACCGTCATAGGAATGCGGCGATCCACTAGAAAATTTTGGGGAAGATAAGCGATTTGCTGACGGATGCTTGGCGGCAGAAATCCTTTACGACTGAGGGGTTGACCCAAAACGGATATTTCACCCGAATGTCTGGGTAAAATTCCTAAAATGGCCTGAACCAATGTCGTTTTACCGCCCCCGTTAGGACCCACGATCGACGTATCTGTTCCAGACTCTAGGGAGAATGAAACATCCTGCACTGCCGCATAGGTTTCCCGATAAACGGTTAGATGCTCAACTGAGAGTACGATTTCTTTCAAACACACCTCCTAAACCCGCAAACTGACAGGTCGCAGCACGAGCAAAAATGTGGGATTGACTAACAAAACTAATCCCCCTCATCCCCTAACCCCTTCTCCCACAAGGGGAGAAGGGGGATAAGAAAAAGAAAAAACTCTGGCTCCCCTCTCCCGCTCTGGGAGAGGGGCCGGGGGTGAGGGTCTTAAAGTTTCGTCAGTCAAGCAGGCAAAAATGTGGGATTGACCCAGTAAATATCTTGGCAAAAATGACTGAGTGGATTTCCCGCCAAAAGAAGCTTCGACATTGGCCAAATTTTGACGCATCGTAGCGAAGTAATAGTCTGGCTGCACGCCTGCGGCAACAGCCGTCTCCATAGGGTCAAAATTGCCGATCTGCACATTCAAATCTTTTGCCAAGGCTGAAAATGGATTTCCCACAGCCTGAGGTTCTGTTAATAGGGTTTTGAGATTTGATTTCTTTGCTGAATCGATCGCCCGTTTTACATCATCCGGTGAAGCGTTTTCTTCAGGAATGCCCACTAAAAATTGAGCTTGTAAGCGATAGCTTTGGGCGAAGTAGGGCGCAAAGTCGTGGTAGGTCACAAACGTCTTGCCAGCAAAGGGCTGAAGCTTTTGAGTAAATTCGCGGTCTAATTGCTGAAGTTTGGCGATGTAGGTGGCGGCATTTGCTGTATAAACCTTTTTTCCGGTGGGATCAGCCGTAATCAATCCATCCCGTATATTTTCTACCTGGTGAATGGCTCGTTTGGGGTCAAGCCAGATATGAGGATTAAACGCGACCTGTCCGACTTTATTCTGCTTTTTGCCTGCGCCTTGAGTATTTCCCGTAACCGCATCTGTGGATAGGGTCTGCACGCCTTTACTAGAGTCAATAATCTTCAGGTTTGAATTGCCTGCATTTTTAACCAATTCATCCAGAAATTCCTCCATTCCCAATCCGTTTTCGACTAGCACGTCGGCTTTAGCCAGTTTCTGAGCATCCTCTGGCTTTGCCTGATAATCATGGGGACCCACATTGGTGGGCAACAGTTGTGTTACTTGGGCGCGATCGCCTGCAACGGCCTTAGTAAAGTCTGTAATGGGAATGAAGGTTGTGACCACCTGCAATTCTTTTGGCTCAGAATTAGCTGAAGGTGCCTTCGATGTGCAGCTTCCCAAGGTGACTGCGATCGCAGTCACTACAAACACAGATATTTGCCGAACCATTCTGTTGGATCGTTGCAAACTCGTCTTTAAACGAACCATTTTCGATATCCTCGTGCCGTTCAAAGAAAAGAGAGTCCGCGTCATTTTGTTACCAACGGTTGAACATGGGCAGAAGGTTGCGAGACGGCAAGCATGGCTTCAATGTGAGGATTTGCCCACTCTGCGGCTATTTTCAGAAACTCAGGATCGTCATTGACACAATCGAGCCGTGTGTAGACCACCGTAGGATGCTGACGCTTTAAAGATGCGATCGCATCCTCCACGTCAAGAATGGTTTCATAATTCTCAGTGACCCAGCCGAGCGGTTTAAACAGAATGGTTTGGGCACCCGATGCAATGAGGGTTTTCGCTGCCTGTTCTAGATTGGGCTGTGACCATTTGATGAATGGCATATCATGATTGATCCAACCGATCGACATCAGCGGGTATTGATGCTGCAACTGTGCCTGCACGCGATCATACAAAGCCTGTCCATCAATGACTCCAGTTAAAAGTCCCTGCGCTTTTTCTGGGCTACCATGAACCGTTAAGATAATGCCAATCTGAGACTCAAAGAAGCGGCTTATGGAAGGCTGATTGAGAGATTCCTTGATCTGACTCACCAGCAGATCAACGTAGGCAGGCTCAGTCGCAAAGGCCGGAATATATCGAATCGCCTTGAAGGTCGTATGCTGAGGCTCATTCAGGGCTGCGGTTGATGCAATTACTTCATTGACTTGCTCTACCGCTATTTTGCCCGTAAAGGCAGAATCGACGACCAATAAAGGATAAATCAGTAAATTCTGGAAGCCTTGCGCAATAATATCTGCCACAACTTCTTGCACAAAGGGCTTACAGAAATAAAAGCCTTTGAACACCTGCACCCGATTTCCCCATCGGTCTTGTAACTGTTGCTCAATGCCAAAACGCTGTTTTTCAAACCTCTCATTTTCGGGTGACATGAAATGATGATGTTTGACCCCGAAGTTGTACCAATCTTGCAGTGCCAGCAGCAAACCCGCAGCAGGATATAGCCACTCTGGAATCGACACAAACTGAGCTGCAATATACTTAGTTGCAGCTCGGTTATAGCTGCTTAGATCGCTATAAGATTGCACCTCGCCATACCCTGCGAGCAAAACGGCAATGCGATCGCGCAGCATCGGCTCTGCCAAATCATCGTTAGGTGGCGCGACGGGCTGCGTCGCTTGAGATTGACGAGTAATCATTTTTTTAAATCTCAATAAAATGCTTTTTAGAAGTGTTTCGAAAATTAGTCCTCACAGAAATTCAAGTAAAAGCAACATGAATGATTCGAGAGTATTCAGAAAAACAATAATTTTTGAGTTTAATTCTCTAAATTAACCTTTGAAACAGACTGATGCCTATAGCAGTCCTAAATCAGTTGTAAAATATTTAGAATCTATCATAGCTCTAGAGTCTGTTGACACTTATGGAAGACATATCTGAGGATCAGAGTAATAACTCAGAACCGAAACCTATAGATGAGCTACGGGATTTTATC
>JBGSVR010000250.1:0-14404 GCA_041752855.1 Thermosynechococcaceae cyanobacterium | reverse complement strand
ACTGGCAGCAATAATGTCGAGCTGCGTAAACTCTCGATCTTGAGCAAATGCCTCATACATGGCGGCAATAATCGCCTGCTCAATCTCAGATCCTGAAAATCCATCGCAAACGGTCGCTAACTGCTCAATATCAAATCGTTCAATATCGCAGCGACGCTTGGAGAGATGGACTTCAAAAATTTCCTGACGCTCTTCTTTGGTAGGTAAATCCACAAAGAAAATTTCGTCAAATCGGCCTTTGCGTAAAAACTCTCCTGGCAGACGCTCGACGCGATTCGCCGTTGCCATCACAAATACAGAAGACGTCTTTTCCTGCATCCAGGTCAAAAACGAGCCAAAGATTCGGCTGGAGGTGCCACCATCGGAATCAGCAGACCCAGAGCTACCTGCAAATGCCTTATCCATTTCGTCAATAAATAAAATCGCAGGTGCAACAGATTCAGCCGTCTTGAGCGCTTCTCGCAGGTTTGCTTCTGAACGTCCTACGGTAGAGCCGTCATAAACCCGACCCATATCGAGACGCAGCAGCGGCAAACCCCACAGCCGAGACGTAGTTTTGGCGATAAGAGACTTACCACAGCCAGGAACGCCTAAAATCAGCATCCCCTTAGGCTTTGGCAGCCCGTACTCTCTGGCACGATCTGTAAATGCAAAGTTGCGCTGCTTGAGCCATCGCTTGAGTTCGTCTAAACCGCCTACAGAATCTATCGTTTCGTCTTCTTCAATAAACTCTAAAATTCCATTGCGACGAATAAGCTGCTTTTTCTCTGACAAAATAATGTCGAGTTCGGTTTCAGCCAGACGACCTGACGTAACTTTAGCCTTCTGGTATACTTTCTCTGCCTCGTCACGGGTCAACCCCAGAGATGCTCTAAGCAGCTTTTCTCGTACTTCGGGCGTCAGCTTTGGAGAACCGGCAGGAAGATGACTTGACAAAACCTCATCCAACTCGGGAATGGTTGGAAGGGGAAAATCAAGGACAACGATTTCCTTCTCTAGCTCAATCGGAATCTGCTGAATCGGAGACACCAGAATAATGCTTTTGTCCGTGCCCTTAAAGACCAGCACCGCATCTCTAAGCAGCCGCACCACTTCAGGAGAGAAGAAGGGGTGCAAATCTTTGAAGATAAAAAGAGAAGGCTCTTTTTCTCGGATGGCAGACTGAATCGCCATCTGAGGGGCAAGCGTGTTGTGATGAGCGGTCTGGCGCGGCTGATCAATGCCGATCAGTCCGTGGGTTGTCGTCCAGGTGAAGACTTTGAGCTGAGGGCGCTCACCTTGGGCAATGTTGGCGATGGCCTGCTCTGCGCGCGCCTCTTCAGGCGTGACCAGATAAATTAAGGGGTATTGAGCCTTAACTAAAATTTTAAGCTCTTCTTTCATGGCCTTCACCTCACATTAGAGTTGGCGAATCGCTTTTAGCAGCTAGGCTCTCCCCGAGGGGTGACGCGACTAGACGCTAGCCGGAACAAGTGGCTCAGGAGCCATTATCTGAAGACCTTCATCACTAAGTAGTGAAGGCTGATGCTTAAGAGAAACCAGTTCGCTAGCGCGAAGGACGACGGAGGAGGCACATTCTGGACAGCTAAACATTTGGTGCGTTGCGCCCAAAATAGATGCTTCAAATTCTTCGACAATCTCCGGGTGGTGGATGTAGAAGGCCAGCGCACGTTCTGCGATCGCAGACATTGGCTCGGCTTCTACTGCGGCCTTAATCTTAAGCTCACGATGAAGCTCAGGCGGCAAATATAACGTGACTTTTTGTTTGTCTTGCATACGGTTTACACGTTTTCCCGGGTGTGTCTTTACACTTTACTCACTGCTCTAGGCGCTGTCAAGACAGTATGCTGCTTTAGCGTCAAAAAAGATACATTACTTAATATCTTGCGATTGAAAGCTATTGCGTTAGAACCTGCGTTATCTATGGACTAAAAGCTGCTTCAATGGAAATTGAGCTAGGTTTAGTACGCTCAAAACGTTAACGGCGAAAGGAATACTTCATGGATGTGATACCGGCGATCGACTTATTAGGCGGTCGATGTGTGCGTCTGTACCAAGGCGACTATGAGCAGTCTGAGGTGTTTGCGGAAGATCCTCTTACGGTGGCATTGGCCTGGGCAGAGCAAGGGGCACGATGGCTCCACTTGGTAGATCTAGACGGTGCAAAAACGGGGGAGCCTGTTAATCTCTCTGTGATTGCTAAAATTGTAGAAACCCTTAACATTCCGGTGCAGGTAGGCGGCGGGCTGCGAACCCAGGCGAGAGTCGCTAGCTTTTTAGAAATGGGGGTTGCGCGCGTTATTTTAGGAACCGTTGCGGTTGAGAATCCTGACTTGGTGGCGCAGCTTTGCCAGACTTACCCAGACCAGATTGTGGTAGGTATTGATGCTAGAGAAGGCATGGTGGCAACTCGGGGATGGCTAGAGACGTCTGAGGTTTCGGCGATCGCCTTGGGTCAGCGCGTAGCATCAGAGGGTGCCGCTGCCATCATCTACACCGATATTCAGCGTGACGGAACGCTACAAGGACCAAACCTCCCCTTGCTGCGGCAAATGGCTGAAGCGGTTTCTGTGCCTGTTATTGCCTCTGGGGGCGTGAGCAATTTAACTGATATTTTGAGCTTGCTTGCCCTTGAGCCAATGGGCGTGAGCGGCGTGATTGTCGGGAAGGCGCTCTACACAGGAAATTTGTCTTTGACGGAGGCGATTAGAGCCGTAGGGTCAGGACGTTGGCAGGATGTGCCGACAGATTTAGGGCAATCTTCTTTTGCCTAACTGTAGCTCAGACTATTTGAATGCTTAGGATCGTGAATTTAATAACTTAGAGGGTTAGGGTGAGGGCGTGCAAGGTGTAGGTTATTAAATCTATGATTCCTAAACGCCTAACCGATATTGTTCATACACCTGAGTGGCAGCGCGGTGCAGCAGAGAATGTCGGTAGACCAAACCGGAGAGATCTTTGCTGTAGCCGCCGCCAATCACGCAGGCCACTGGATAGCCCTGCTTCACGCAGGTGCTTAACACCTGCATTTCGCGCCGAAAGAGTCCCGTATCGGTGAGGGCGAGTTTGCCCAGCAGATCGTCAAGGTGCGGGTCAACGCCTGCGTCGTACAGCACTAAATCGGGCTTGACTTGGGTTAATAGGTCTGGCAGATACTGGGCCAGGGTTTGCAGATATGCATCGTCTTCCATGCCCTCTGGCAGCGGCACGTCTAAATCACTCTGCTGTTTTTTGCCCGGAAAGTTAACGTCACAGTGCATTGAAAAGGTAAAGACGCTGGGGTCATCTTGGAAAATGTACGCCGTTCCGTCGCCTTGATGCACGTCTAAATCGACAATCAGGATTTTTTGCGCAAGGCTTAGATGCTGGAGTGTCCGAGCGGCGATCGCCAAATCATTAAAGATGCAGAACCCAGACCCATAGCCAGGAAAAGCATGGTGTGTCCCGCCTGCCGTGTTGCAGGCTAAACCGTGGGTGAGCGCCAACTGCGCGGTTAGCACCGAGCCACCCACCGCAATGCGGGTTCGCTGGGCAAGCGCCTCACTCCAGGGTAGACCAATCCGCCGCTGGGCTTTGTCATCCAGCGTTCCGGTTTGATAGGCGTTTACATATTCGGGTAAATGCACTAACTCAAGCCAGTCCGTTGGCGGCAGATCAGGGGCATAAAACTGTCCAGGCACTGCAACGCCATCCTCTAGCAAGAGCGCATGGAGATCTCGAAACTTTGTCATCGGAAACCGATGCCCCTCCGGCAGAGGCGCAACGTAATCGGGGTGATAAACCAGAGGCAGCAGCGGCATTAAAGCAACGGCTGAAGGGCTTCAGTTACGGCAGATGCAGAGGCATAGCGCTCATGCGGCTGCGGATGGGTCAGCTTTTCAATAATGCCAGCAATTTCAGGACTGATGCTGGGTATGTCCTGTACCTGCAAGCGAAAATCGTTGTCTGCCAGCCGATAAAATGCGTCAGGCTCTTGACCTGTCAACAAATAGATCAGCGTCGCACCCAAAGCATAGAGGTCAGACAACGTCATATCTTCGTTTATCTGCTTCTCCGGAGCGTCGTAGCTTCCCGCGCCACTGAGCGTCCCTGATTGCGAAGATATGCTTTTGATTTCGCCAAATCCTACTAACACAGCCTGACTAAACCCACGGGGAATTCTAGGTCGGATTAAGTTAGACGGCTGAATTCTGTGATGAATATAGGGCGGCATTTGGGTATGCAAAAAGTCGAGCAGCCGACTTAGCTCTAGGGCGCACTGCACCGCCTGGTAGGATGGCATTGGTCCTCGTTGGGCAATCCAGTCCCTTAAGTTAGAGCCGTGAATCATCTCGCTCACGAGATAGGGCTGTCCTTCATTTTCAAAGGCTTCAAAAAACTTAGGCATACCTGGATGCTCTAAGTGACACAATAGCTGAGCCTGGGCTTCAAACTCATGGACTAAATGAGCGATTTCTTGATCTCCTGGCCGCAGCGTATTTAACACCACGGTATGTCCACCGCGCCATGCCATCAAGATATTGCCGAGGGAATTGAGTGGTTTTAAGACCTGGTAAGCGCCAATAACCTGAAGAGGATGAATGGGAAAGCCACAGTCTGTACAAATCAGTGAACCTTCTGGTGCGCCTTGATGATCGCAGGGGTGAGACGGCGGCGGAAAAGCCTGGGAATGGGCTTCCCCAAACAGCGGGTAGCGTCCACTCACGTAAAACGGAGATTTATGTGAGCCAAGCGGCAGTACGATGGGTTCTGATTTTTCTTGAGAAGATTCTGGCTGTATTAATGCGGAGAGGGTTGCCGACGGTAAAGGCTGAACCCTTTCTATTTCAGGCTCTACACTCAGTTGGGTTAAGCCAGATGCCTCAGAATGACTAATGCCTGCCCCAGTAGCGGAATGGCTATTATCAATCGCAATCTGAATGTTTGGCCCAGATCGCGCCAAACGCATGATGCTGCCGTTAGTGAGTGGGGCTTGGTGAACGCGTTTGCCGTCTAAGTACGTTCCATTGGTACCTAAATTCACAACTTCCCACTGGTTGTCTGTGAGCCGAATCTCAACATGATATCGAGAAACAACTGCACTGTAGAGAACGACCTGATTATCGACGGCTCGACCAATCCGAACCGCAGGATCTTGTTCAAAGCTCCAGCTTTGAACGGGTGTAGATTGAACCGGATGCAAGAGCGTTAGCGTAATCACGGTTAATTCATTTTAAAGATGAACGTCATAAGCTCGCCCTTTCCTAGGGTAATGCGATCGCCCACTCGAAGGCGGTATCGCGTACTGGGCGTAAGGGGCATGTTATTCAAGTAGGTACCATTCGCACTACCCACATCTTCAACAAAAAAGTGCCCGTCTTCAATGTGAATTGCAGCATGGATCCTGGAAACCACTTCAGCACTTGAAAAAACACTAACATTAATATCAGGCGGAACTCGATCATTGGGCTTGCCAATATAAATGACCAACTTGCCGTCTGCTATCAGCGAAGTCAAAGTATTGCTTTGGGCATGAAGCAGCGATGCAGATTGCGTTTGAATCTGGGTATTAACCACTTCTTCGTAAGGTTCGTCACGCAGCACCGCGTTTTGGCTCTCTACGTCTATGCCTATAGATTGAACAGTCGTCCGAATCTTAAGATCAACCGCCTCCTCTGGTTTGGCAAAGGTGGGCGCGGCGGCGGGTGAGCTTAAGTCTGCAATCGGCTCTGGCGGGAAAGGAATGGGTAAAATAGCGTCACTGCCAATCCCTTTCGCACCAATAGACTCAATGGGGCGATTCGCAGAAAGCTGTAAATTAAAGCCGCAGGTTCCACAAAAATGGGCATCATCCAAAACCGGAGATCCGCAGTTGGAGCAGCTAGACAATTCTGGAAGCTTAGATCCACAGGCTTCACAGTATGATGCTTCATCGAGATTGTGATGGAGACAGTTGGAGCAGACAATCATAGTGAAACAAACAAATACTTAGAACTTCTGCCAAAGAATAACCATGACGATAGGCTAAAAGGCTTTAATCTGAAAAATTACATACTCTTGCTTTGGCTCAGCAAAAACAAGAAAATTCTTTAAATTAAGCTGAAATATAGATGCTATTTCACTCCTGCTAGGGATTCACTATTGTCGCACTTCTTCTCCTATTTTGGCGATGGGTACCATTTACGCACTGATAATGCCAGTCTCAAGGGGATATCTGAAAAGTGTCAAACTGCGTTGCACTCAGCCCCCCTGCCCCCCAATTTGGGGGGTTCTGAGACATCAAAGTCCCCCAAATTGGGGGATTTAGGGGGCGAATGCAGAGTGCGTGATACTTCTTAGACATCCTCTCAAAGGGCTGATCTTTCAAGACTATATCCTATGCACTCTGAGTTCAAAAAAGACGACTGAAAATGTTGACGAGGGTTATTGAGTCACTGAGTTAACGTTAAGTCCTTCTCCAGCCGCTTGATCGAGGAGCCAATATCGTTTGCCTTTGGGCTGAATAAATCGTGCAGGGTAGGTAAAGGGATCTGCACCGTCTGAAAAAATGGCGTTGAGGGCAGGCTTTTTGCTCGAGCCGGCTACTAAAAAAAGTACGCAATGCGCCTGATTAATCAGCGGAATTGTAAAGGTTAATCGCGGGTCTGACCCACGGTAGCCCACACCAATGAGGCGATCGCACACGTTGAGTACTTCGGTATGCGGAAACAGCGAGGCGGTATGTCCGTCATCTCCTAAGCCCAGCAAGATCAGGTCAAATGCGGGGATCTCTTGCGTCCCAAAAAACGAACGGAGGTGCGCCTCGTACTGCTGGGCAGATTCTGCGGGATCTTTAGCCTGGGTGGGCATCGGGTGAAGATTTGCGACAGGGAAAGGGACATGGTCGAGCCATGCCCGACGCGCCATGCCTTCGTTGCTATCGGGGTGGGTGGCGTTGACGTACCGTTCATCGCCCCAAAAGACGTGAATTTTGTCCCAGGGAAGATCTTGTGCGGATAGCTTTTCGTACAGCGGTTTGGGCGTGGATCCTCCCGCTAGAGCGATGGTGAATTGCCCGCGCTCGGCGATCGCCTCCCGACAGGCATCCGCAACGAGAGCCGCAGCAGCATCTACAATCGCATTCACATCCGTTAATACTTTAAGGCTGGATTCCATAAGCAGACCTTTGGGTAGAGGGCATTGTTGCCAGGGTTTGAATCGTGAGCGCTTGAGGCGGCGTAGCATCAGGCGGGTACAGATAATCTAGCGAAATGAGTCTGTCCTCTTTGCGAGGCAGAGTAACCACAGCTAAAGGTTCTCCTTGCTGTCCTTGACGTTGATTGAGATGATAGTACCGAAGTTGGGGGGTACCGCTGTCATCTTTATAACGAACCCGAACAGTTCCCCGAAAAAAGACCTGATTGGGTAGGGTGTTCAAAAAGCGCAGTCCTTTATTCCACCGATTTTGTTTGAGCGGAGTCTGAATTGAAATCGCAACCTTCTGATCGGTTTCACTGGGGTTATGCAGCGGTAGCGACACCTCATAATGAACGCCGTAGTTGCCGTGAGACATCCAGGCCGTATCAGGATAGCGAACCAGCATGGGCGCACTTTGAATTTGGCCGGTTCCAAAGGTGCCGCGCGGCAGCGTACTTAATCCATAGGAAAACGCCTCCCCCGTTACCGGAATCGTCAAACGCTTACTGCGTGGCGTATCAGTAATTTTGGCCTGCCACTGAGAACCCCGACTAATGCCAGCTCCTCGTCCATAAAAAAATTGATTTGTTTCGCTGTCCGTTAAAGAGGGTGGCAGATCGCGCGGCTGCACCAGCCTTCCCTTAACCACTAAATTTTCCCAGTCAGATTTTTGCGGTACACCTTCTAGTCCATTGGGCGCAACAGCGGCATACGTCGCTAAATAGGCCATGTAAACGGGAGCATCGCTATAAAGCTGAAGCATTGTGGAGCGCGTATTTGAAGAAGCGGCACTATTGAGAAGAACGGGTTTAGAAGGTATATTTCGCCCTGAAGAGAATTTTTGCTGAAGAATAGTGGGCAGTGTGATGCGGGAGTTTGGCAACACTGACAATCTTGAAAATGCAGGGCGTGGTACTGGCGTGGGCAGATTCATCAGCATTTGCGACGATTTAGGAGGCAGGTAAATCCGCGAAGGCCAATGCGGCAGACGATTGCTCCGCAGCAGTGCATCGGTCAGTCGGCTGCCAGGACCCGAGAAAATTCGTCCTAAAGGATTTTCTAAAAAGGAAGGTAGCTCGACATAGGGCGCTTCAGGATTACTCAAGAAACTGCCTGCTTTTAAAACGCTAATTGCAATGGTTTTAGTCGCGCTGGGGTTATAGATCAGGATGCCGTTGTAAAGCGTGGGCGTGGTATCGGGTTTATCGGTTTTGGCAATGTGGTGGGCAAAGACATCAAAGCGACCCTGAAGCGGATAGTTAAGGTGTGCGTTGGGATTCAGTTTGCCTTGGGGTGGGAAGGTAGAGAGCAAAATCCCAGGCTCTCGGACAGCTTCAGGACTGTTGCTATTAAAGACTGGGACTGAATCTAAGCTTCCTGGTAAGGGTCTAATATCTTGCGGCTGAAGAATTTCTCTGCCGCTAACGATGACTTGACTGGCGATGGGATAGCCGTTTATCGCCTGAAGAGAGGGCAGTTGCGCCGTAGATTGTCTAGAAAGAGTGGGATTAGCGTAACTTGGAATAAGGGGAAGTTGGGCTAGTGCTGCTGCCATCCCCAAGCTTAAAAATCTTGTGCCCCAATTCTGAACCATTGACATTTAATAAGCTAACAATTGGACTATGCGTTTTGAGGTTGGGTAATCTTTAGTGCGCCGCAACAGTTGCAGCAAGGCTAAAAACGGCGAAAGACCCTTAAAAATTAGCCATAAGTGATGGCAAAGTACCCCCATCAGTTCGCAAGCTTTTGTAGCAAACCACACATAACCCTACCACTGCCTACCAAATACAGTCTAGCCCTAGGGCAAGATCGGCGCGCTCAAACGCTCGCTGCCGCTCAAGAATATTTGTCGCCGCTGAGGATGAAAATGGGGTCTACTGCGGTAAAAACCTGATTGTTGCCGCGAGTTTCCAGTCGATTGATGACGGACTGAACCACCTCAACGTTGCGCGCCTGAAGTTCTGAGAAGGTTTCTGAGATGGCGTAGAGATGCTCTAGAGAGGTGGCGGTGGCGACAACGCGTCCTTGGGGCAAAAGGTACTGCCAGACTTGGCGCAAGATATCGCGTACAGAGCGCCCACCTTCTAGACATACGCGGTGGGGAGGTGTTGTGAGTTCCGCCAAGCATTCTGGTGCGCTGCCCTGAATGACCGTTACGTTTGTGACCCCGAAGCGATCGCAGTTGGTTCGAATCAGACTCGCCACTTCGTCATCGCGCTCAATGGCGACAATATGCCCGTGCCGACAGAGCCGCCCCGCCTCAACGGGAATGGTGCCTGTCCCTGCGCCAATATCCCAAAGCGTTGTGTCTTCTTGCAGCCTGAGCTGAGAGAGCAGCAGTAGCCGAGTTTCCCGTTTGGTCATGGGAATGCCAGGGAGTTGCTCAAACAGCTCGTCGGGGATGCCGGGACTCACATAGGGCCAGGGCAGCGCAGTTGATTCGATAGGCTCAGGCATGGGGGTAAGAAACGATCCAACGTTTGAACACAGTTTAAACTTACCGCTTCGGAGTAAGGTCGCCCGTTGAGATGCAGAGACTTTACCGAATATTGAGAACCGCTAAACTCGTGCCAGGGTAAAAATAGCCCAAAATTTGTGGGTAGCTAAAGCTTTTTTGGGCAAGCTGGTTTGCCCCTTCTTGACTCATGCCAAACCCACCGTGAACGTCTTTGACAATATCAATAGAGGACGCATACAAAGATTCGACCACGCCACCCTGGTAAGACAGCAAGATCCCTTTGGTCGCGTTGACGGCAGCTTGAGTGGTGTTGGTTTCAGATTCTGCACCGTTGTAAGCCTGCCAACGCGGGGTTGCGCCTAGGTCGTATAGGTCGCTAGCATGTCGCGTCATGTGGACAAGGGCATAGGAGCGAGCCGTGATTGCCTGGGCTTTGAGCGCTTCGGCAGGCCACGAGGCAGGCATTTCTGCCCCCACGACGCTATAGAGGTAAGACTCTAAATCAACGTGATTGACGGCTAAGATGCCATCAGATTGGGCGACCAACTGCACTGAGCCACGGTACCAGCGACCTTCTACCGCTACAAGTCCATCCGCTGTTCGAGGCTTAATCCATACGACGGAAGGGGTTTGCCAGTCTCCAATCTGAACCCCGCCATTAGAGAGCGGCGTGACAGCAACGCCAGTTTGCGCGGTGAGTTGACCCAGTACCTGACCGTTCTGATTGGTGATTGCTCCGTTGTCTGAGGTGGCGATGGTGAGGGTTTTGGCCTTGAATGCGATCGCCACCCGCAGTGGAATCGGAGGCAAATTCTGAGCAGGCTTGGGCATAGCCAAAGATGCCAAAGACGCTTGAGCAGCGACAGTTGGCGCAGTGGCTACATTCGATGAAGAGGATTGGGATTTAACGAGTGCCTTGGGCTGCATTTTACGAACCGCAGCTACCTTCTGGTCTTTGTGGAGTAAAGGACGTGCCGAAAAAGTGCTGAGAACTTGGCTGGGGAGAGGCTGAGTGTTTCTAAACTTTGCCAGCTCGCGATCAATTAAAACGCTTGTCGGGATAGATGGGATTGCACCCTGAAGGCTAGATGTGGCAGGGGAGACGCGAATATTTGTGGAGCCAAGCAGCAGCGGCAGAAACAGCGGCGCAACGTGCCAAACTTTAAGCCGAACTTGGAGCCAAACTTTGAGCCAAACTTTGAGAGACTCGCGAAACGTGTTGAAAGCCTTAAGCATAGAAACTCATTTAGCTGAAAGATCACACACTCCAGAGGAGCAACGTTAATGTCTAGGTATTAAGTATCTAATTGTAGGCGTTCTCAAAAAATCAACCTTGCTGCCTAGAATACCTACTTACCGCTAGGGTTCCCCATTTATCAAAATTCTGTACAGACATAGACCTAATGGCAACTATTCTCAGAACCTGGAGCTACCGCTATCCTTGGCTTTACGGAGGTATTACAAAGCTAACGGCAATTAGCGTGGGTGGCGAAGCTCGACTGCGGCGTTTGGCGCTCCAAAATCTTGACCTTCAGCCCCAAACCCATGTCCTGGATCTTTGCTGCGGCAGTGGCCCTGTGACTCAGGTTTTGGTGCAGTATTCACAACATGTGACAGGGCTAGATGCTTCACCCAAGGCGATCGCCCGTGCCCAAGTTAACGTGCCCCAAGCTACTTTTGTAGAAGGGTTTGCAGAAGCGATGCCTTTTGCAGAAGCCTCTTTTGATGTGGTGCATACCAGCATGGCGCTCCACGAAATGGAGCCGGATCAGCGCCTTCAAATTTTACAGGAGGTATTCCGCGTGTTGAAGCCAGGGGGCGTTTTAACGCTGATTGATTTTCATGCGCCCACTAATCCCCTGTTCTGGCCTGGATTGGCAATGTTTCTCTGGCTGTTTGAAACCCATACGTCTTGGGAACTAATCCGCTCAGGTTTGGAGGAGTCGATCAAGCAGGTTAACCTTCAGCTCGATCAAACGGTTTATGCCGTAGGGGGCAGTTTGCAAATTTTGCGGGCGCATAAGCCCAGCTAGGGTACTTACAATGACAGCCTCTGAAGTCAATGAGGATTTATACAATCAGTCAATTTTAAGCAGCATTAAACATTGCTTAAACAAAGATCAGTGAAAAAAATCGAGTTTTTAGGTCAAAAACCCTTAAAATTCCGAAGTGTAAGGTCTAACTGATAATCAATATAAATTAGGAGTATTACCGATGAGTTGGCTAAAGCGAATTTTTGGACAAGATAAACCCGCAGACCCTCAAGCTGCGATGAGTGGATCTGCTGCGGGTGGAGAAGCCATTGCACCAGAAAGAGTTGGATTGAATGGAGAATATGACGAAAGTGGCTTAGCAAAGCGCGTTGCCCTCGCCTTTGATGAAAGTGCTGAACTCGCCGATGAAAACGAGCTTTGGGTTGCCCAAACGAGCGGAACCGTGGTCTTAAAGGGAAAAGTCTCTAGTCAAAACGCACTGAATTCAATGATTGATATTGCTAATTCAGTCAACGGTTCAACGTCCGTTGATACCTCTCAAGTCACTGTTGCTTAAGAAGGTATTCGTCAAGACCCAATAAAATACCCCTAGGCCATATTAAAGAGTCCTAGGGGTATTTCTATGTTTGGATTATTCTATGGGCTAGGAAACGCCTGCAAGCACAGGAGAAGGCTGACCCTGAACCCGCTCAACTCGTGCGCCTAGGCCCCGTAGTTTGGCCTCGATATTTTCGTAACCGCGATCTAGATACTGAAGCCCTGAAATGGTGGTTTGACCTTCTGCTGCGAGTGCTGCAACCACCAGTGCTGCCGATGCTCTCAAGTCTGTACCAGAAACAGGCGCACCCGACAAAAATGGAACGCCACGAATGACGGCATGATTGCCCTTGACCTTAATGTGGGCACCCATGCGAATCAGCTCAGGAACGTGGCCTAAACGGTTTTCAAAAACGGTTTCTGTAATAACGCTATTGCCTTCACACAGCGTTAGCAGAGACATAAACAGCGCCTGCATATCTGTCGGAAAACCAGGATAGGGAAGGGTTTCGATGTCTGTCCCGCGATGCAGCATCCCTGGGACGATGCGGAGGGCATTCCGGTCTTCTTGCACGACACCCACGCCAATGTCTTTGAGCTTGGCGATCGCCGCAAACAGATGCTCTGGCACCACATTAGACACCGTAATTTCAGACTGGGTAATGGCACCTGCAACCAAAAATGTTCCGGCCTCAATGCGATCTGGGATGATGGTGTAGTCAACGCCGTGCATTTTGCGCACGCCGTCAATCACGATGGTATTGCTGCCCGCGCCAGAAATTTTTGCGCCCATCGCATTACAGAAGTCGGCAAGATCGATGACTTCCGGTTCTTGGGCTGCATTCTCAAGAATGGTTTGGCCTTCGGCTAAGGTCGCAGCCATCATTAGCATTTCGGTTGCGCCCACGCTGGGGTAATCCATATAGATGTGGGCACCTTTGAGGCGACGCGCAAAGGCATTTACAACGCCATGCTCAATGTAAACTTCTGCGCCCATTTGCTGAAGCCCCCGAACATGCAGCTCTACCGGACGTGCGCCAATGGCACAGCCGCCTGGCAGAGGCATTTTAGCAATGCCTGTGCGCGCGAGCAGAGGTCCTAGGGCAAAAAAGCTGGCGCGCAGTTGACTGACAAGTTCGTAGGGGGCTTCTGTTTTAGTAATGTGGCTGGCATCAATGGTGAGGGCATCCGCATCACGCTGAAGCTTGACGCCGAGTGCCGATAAAATTTTACCCATGCTCTCAATATCAGCAAGGGCAGGCATATTGCGCAGTTGACAGGCATCTGATGCCAGTAACGCGCCCGTCATAAGAACGAGTGCAGAATTTTTAGCCCCACTGATCGCCACACTCCCTTTGAGAGAAGATCGACCCCAGATGTGGAGGACGGGTTTTTCTTCCTGGAGAGAGGCCGTATCATTCAGTAAGCTTTGAGAAAGAGTCATGGGTTTGTCCTCACACACCTAAGATTTGCCGAGAAAAGCAAACGATGGTCTAGATTTTACCTGAAAGAGTGAAATTTGCATCATTAAAATATTTTAATTTTTTAAAAAGCGTGATTAATCTATGACTTTTGCTAAAGCTCGTCGCCCTCGATTTCTTAAAACCCTTTCGCAGTCTGGGTTGTCAACGCAGTTTATGGCTGTGGGAATTGTGTTGAGTGCGCTATACGTTTTTGCGGCGCTGTTCTCTCCATTATTTCAGTCGGTTGGATTGCTCCAAAATCCGACGGAGTTTTTGAGTAACCCCATTAACGATCCGCCTTCGCTAACTCACTGGTTTGGCACGGATGTGCAGGGTTATGACGTATTTTCCAGAACGCTGTTTGGCTCTCAAGCTGCCCTCCAGGTGGTGGTGGTGGCAACGTTGTTTAGCTTGGTCATTGGGGTGCCGCTGGGGCTATTTAGCGGGTATTTAGGGGGTCGACTAGACCGTGTGCTGCTGTTTTTGATGGACACAATTTATACGCTGCCAGGGCTGCTGCTATCGGTGACGGTGGCATTTGTGGTGGGGCGCGGGGTGCTGAATGCGGCGATCGCCCTAAGTGTGGCCTATGTGCCGCAGTATTACCGCGTGGTGCGCAACCATACCGTCAGCGTAAAGACCGAGCTGTTTATCGAGGCGGCGCAGGCAACGGGGGCTTCCCCGTGGCGAGTGCTGACGCGATATTTGCTGCTCAACGTTATTCAGAGTGTACCCGTACTATTTACATTGAATGCAGCGGACGCAATTTTGACCCTGGCGGGGCTTGGATTTTTAGG
>JBGSVR010000249.1:0-10130 GCA_041752855.1 Thermosynechococcaceae cyanobacterium | reverse complement strand
CTGCTCCACGACGGGTATCGGGTAAGTCTTTAAATGCGTCTAAGATGGCTAAAGTACTAATGGTGGGCAATGCCTAAATGGGGCTATTCTATTACCTTACAGGCGTTTGACTACTCTTGCTTAGAATGAAATAACCCTGCTATGAAGTTGGTTGATTTTGTCTGATTAAATTTAATGCTGACTCTCCTTCCTCTTGCTCATCAGCACAAAATTCAATATTAACATTTACACGAACTCTTCCTTTTTTCCATCCTATAGAGTTTGGCTTAAGAATCTCACAATTAATTCCATCTTCAAACCAAGCTATCCGATCTGATTTTTCCAAAGGAATTTTGCCGCGTCCCCTGTCCCAAATTATTTCTCCTAGTCGATTTAATCCTCCATGCCTAAAAGCTTCATTGACAAGGGCAATTAGCTCTTTCTGCTTAAACATATTAGATGGGATTGAAATAGCTGTTTCACCATCTTCTAAAGACTTGAATTCCATTTTTCTTCCTTACTTGATACTTGTGCTTCAAGAAAATCTTATGTTGTGTGTCGTAGCTAATCTATTAATTGAATTCAGGCATTATCAAATCTTTTAAGTCTATTGCCACTGAGGGAGGAAGCAGGGCTAAATCAGATTCAAGAATTTCAGGCAGCTTTTTTCGATCAAGCAACATAGATTCTAAGCAGAGATTGAGTTCTAAAATACCCCGATTGTAATCCTTTATCTTTTGCTGAACCGCTTCCTGTTGTTGTTGAATAGCTACAATTTTTTCCTGCGCTTCCTTTTCTAATGTTTTAGCAAGATACATTCTCGCCTGTTCATACTTTTGAATTACTGAGTTAGCCAGTTCTTCTGTCGTATCCAACAAATGACTATTCAGCGTTTGGTTAATCGTTTGACGGAACGTCAGCATCACCGTCTCCTTCACCTTTTGCTCAAAATCGAGCTTTAACAACTGGCGAATGGCAGGCTCCGCCTCAATCATGCTGTTGTAGTCATAGCCTCGACAAGACTGCTGTAAAGTTTGGCGCAGTTGAAAAATCGAAGCCGTACCCTCTGCAAAAAAGTCAGGTCGTTCTCGCACATAGCGATCGCATTCTGTCCTCGCCTCATTGCGAATTGCGTGACAGACCTGCTCCTGAAGCTGATGCAACCGCTGCTCAATGCCGCTGTCATCCCCTAGCATTCGATAGAGATTGGCATAGTAAGGCTGAGTCCGCACCTGCTCTAGTAAATACCGAAAAAAGTGAGAGACAATCTCTTGGGCGGCATCTTCTAAAACGCGCTCTAATCCATTAGCCAAGTAATAAAACGCCTCTGCCAAAATGCCCAGCAGCGGCACCACCGAGTTCCGTGGATGGCTGGTTTGTGCCTGTTGATGCACTGCCGCTACCGAAAAACCCTTGAGTAAGTCATCTAATGCATTCACCATAAGGGCTTGCAGCCTACGAAAATCTGACTCAAAAGTCTGATTCAGGTTGCTAGCAACGACTTGATTTAGCTCCTGCCCAATGTGAGTGCGGAAATCATCACCTACCTGTATCAGGTCTTGGCTAAGCTGC
Source organism: Thermosynechococcaceae cyanobacterium (assembly GCA_041752855.1). GTDB lineage: Bacteria > Cyanobacteriota > Cyanobacteriia > Thermosynechococcales > Thermosynechococcaceae > JAAURS01. Next base: position 8,579 of record JBGSVR010000249.1, on the reverse strand, counting down.
TGTAGCTCTTGCTCCTTCATTGCACTTACGTCGCGGGGCTGGCGATCGCAGTATTGCCAAGCCTCAATGTAGGTTTTGCGAAGGGCGATGCACAGCGGCTGTAAATCATCCGCTAAAGCCGCAAAAAGCTGAGGCCGCTTTTCTTCGGTGAGGTAGCGCGTAATGGCAGACCGAAACGCCTCAATCCCGCTGTCTTTAATTAACTGATCTACAAGTGGGGTGCCACACTCCGACAAAATGCGAACGTAATTTTCATTAGGCACCTCGTAGCCGCGCACCTCTGGACGCAAATTGCTGCCCACGAGTTTTCCAGACGCGCAATAGTTATTGAATTCCGTCACAAATTGCGGTGATTCTTCTCGTCCATGCTGTCCAAGAATCTCTTCTGCAAAAATAGAATCTAGGCCAAATCGATCAGCACGACTCGTCTGCTTAAGTTGGCTACCATAAAACCCCAGCAGGCCACTGGTTTTATAAATGCGGGTTGTGTCTTGAAACTGATCGTGCAGTAAACGTTCTAATCGCTGTCGAAGTTGAGTTACGTACCAAGTTTTGTCAATCCGGTTGAAGGTATAGAATACGCGATCGCGGATGCCGTCATTGGCTCGCATGGTTTCTAACAGTGTCGTTTCTTCACTGGTCAGCTCACCTGTTTCTGCCGCCTTCAGAACACAAATCACCGCCGATGTATCTGGATCTTTAATTTTGTCGTAGGTGAGTTCCGCATCACGCTTCACAGGCGCATCAATTCCAGGTGTGTCAATTAAGACGTTGCCATCCTTGAGTAAATCATGGTGACAGTAATACTCAATCCGTTTAAGAACCGCGCTATTGCTGCCGCGACGGGCATAGCTGGCGGCTTCTTGGAGCGTACTAAAGTTGAACTGCTCCATCGGGTAGGTTGCGTTGCTTTGGGGCTGAATGCGATCGCGGTTATTTTGATAGCCTTCCACCAAAAACTTAAGGGCACTGGCTTGCTTCGCTAACTCAGAGCGATTTTCGCCCCCTTCTGATTGAATAACGTCAGCACAATGTTGCTTCATGGGGTTCAAAAATTCGTCAGCATCCAAATTGCCTTTACCCGAATACCCCACGCGCTGAATTAGAAGATTAACCTGCTCCAGAATTTCAGATCTGCTTAAAAAAGTCAGCACCACCCGCTCTTGCTCAGGTTCAGCATAGGCAATTTGGCATTCTGTCCCCGTCGCATGACCTTCCGCACTGTAGAGTAACTTCCGCTCCAGCAGCGCATTGATGAGCATTGACTTGCCTGCGCTAAAAGCCCCTGCAAACACAATCTCAAACGTAGGGGAGATGACCTTACGAAGCGAGCTTTGGACGGCGGTGATATCCTGCGATCGCAGCGATGGCTCTTGAACCAACAACTCCAGAATGGCCTGCACCGGATGCTGTAATGGGGATGTCATGGGTCAACCTGTAAAGCCACATCTCTAGGATGCCCAGTTCAATCTATACATCCGTCAAATCAGCACAATCAGATACGAAGCTGAATGGGGAAGTAGAAGTGTCGTAGATCACAACTCAACGCCCCCTACATCACAGCGCAACAGGCTCAAATGATAGAAAATAATTGCATCAAAAACAATTGAGAGCGAGGTCATATCATGAATAAGAAAACAGTCTCTTTGTCTACTCATCCATGTGCTGGAAGAGTACAGCTAGTTACTAAGGCTTATCTGAACCAGATGTTTTTGTTGGCTATTATAGGAATTTTGGCCTTTTTGGGCGTAGCTGGGATGCTTGGAAGCCTTAATACAGATCCAGTGCCAGAACAATCGTCTCTTCATATAACTACTCAGAGTTAGGCAAAAGCTTAACAGACCACTAAAATAGTTAAAAAGAAGGGCGATTGTGTTAATTGTGCCTCTGTTTCCATAGATTTAGTTGGAACAGTATAAAGAATCAGAACGTATTATGTAGTCATAGAGTTGAGACAGACGACTGCGATAGAGAGCCTTACTTTCGGCACAATTTAAAAGCCTAAATGTAGTGAGTGCTATTTGGGCAAAGGCTAAATGTGAAAATCATAGAGTTTTCTAGCCGTTAAATCCAAATGAAGGAGGTTCTAAAAATGATCGAATCTTCCGTCACTAAGGTTGCCATCTTAACCTTGTGCGATGAATCTAATTCGCCACAAAATCCAAAAGAACCTGAGCAATATATTCTGTCAGACAAAGAAGCAACGTTTGTTGGACGTTCTACTGATTGTCAATTTGTTTTAAGGCCAAGGTATTCTAGAGTATCTAGATATCATGCCAAAATTGAATTGGTCAAAGTAGATAACGATCCCGTTTGGCAAATTTCTGATTTGGAAACACCTAATGGAACCTTCGTTAATAATCAAAAAGTTAAAAATAGTCAATATCTAAAGCCAGGAGATTACATAACGCTTGGGAAGCCCAATGGGGCAAATCTTGTCTTTGAATGTAAGTCAATAGAAACAGAAAAATTGAATGAAGTTTCTAAGAAAAAGCCCCGATATGATGAAACTTTTATTTCGGACGAAAATGATTCTGAAAATGAAGATGAGCTAACACATTTATTTTTCAGAGATAACCTTGAGAACTTTTCACAGAACAAACATCGTACAGATAGTAATATTGGCGCAAAAAAAACAGCAGAAATTAGCAATGATGTAACCCCTGGTTTTGATGCTAGTCAAAGTAGTAAAACTAAAAAATTAAATTGGATTTATCCTAAAATACTAATTCCTTTAGCAGCTTTTTCAGCCGTACTTTTTTTGTTGTATCAAACTCAAGCAATATTTAAAGCTCAAAAAAATGGCAGTGAAGAACTTAATGCTTATATTAACAATATTTCTAAACTTCTTCTTGACAAAGAACTAGGTAGCTTAAGTCTTGAAAATCCAGTCGCCAGAACAGCCAGAGAGTCTGCAAATGCTCAAACACTGACTAAACTAAAAAACTTAAACGGTCAAGAAAAAGGGATGCTCTTGAGGTTTCTGCATGGAGCAAAACTTATCAAGCTACAGCCTCAAAAGCTCAGTGAAGAATGGCTGTCAAATAGCAAATTAAATCCGAATAGAGAACAGGTTCAATTATTAGAACAAGACTTTAATCGCAAAGAATTAGTTTATTTGAGACAATTTAAGATTGATAATTTTAGTCCTGTATCCTTGCCTGCGCTTTTAGCTAAAGAATCTGAGTATGGTAACAAGTATATTAAGAATGGCAAAAAATGTGTCAATTCTGAGCAGCCAAATTTTCAAGGGCTAGGATGTGCCTGGGTAGTTCCTCTAAAAATCCAGTCGTTTGGGCAAATCTTTACTACACCCATTCAGTTGGGTGGTTCTGACCTTACGGGTATTGTGTTAAAAGATGCATCCTTAGAAGACATCAATCTTGAAGGCGCATATATATCATTCCCAAAGTGTAAAGATAGCCCTTCAGGGAATTTCTTTGAGGATCACGTTCGACGAAAATTTGTTGGTTTGCTATCAAACAATCATTGCAGTGCAGATTTTAGCGGGACTGGATTTCAAGGCGCACGATTTTACAAATCCGTCTTGATGGGAGCAAATTTAAGCAATACTAATCTTGATAATGCTGACCTTCGTCAGGCAGACTTGCGCGGAGTCACACTTACTGGAGCTTCCTTAAAAAATACTAACTTAGCTGGCGCTTGTTATCTTGAGGAGGATTGGCTTGGTCGTTTCCCTGAGAAAGGATCTGATGGAATGCCTTTTAATCCAGTTACTGAAAAGATGAAACCAGTATCCATAGAAAATTCTGATTTAAATAAGCCACTACAATTTCAAGAATGCAAAAGCATATCAACTTCCAATAATCAAGTTAGCCCTAACCCATGAGATCCGTCGCTAGACAGAACCCATAGAATATAAAGACAGAACTTACATAGAGCGAAGCTGTGCAAGAAATAGCCACCGCGCTAAATGCCTTAAAGATGGGGGATTTCCAGTCTCGCTGGGATATTGCCAAGCAGCTTGAAGACTGCGGTGAGGGGATTGTATCGCCCCTACTGAACCTGCTCAAAGTATCAGATGCTGACCCTGAGCTTCAGTGGTTTATTGCAAAAATTTTAGTTTCCTTACGGCATCCAGACGCGATTTTGGCGCTGAGCCAGCTTTTAGACCATTCAGATGAAGATGTCAGGTCAATGGCGGCGCAAGGACTGGCAAAGATGGGTACAGAGGCCATTGAACAGCTTTCAAGCGCTTTGAAAGACCCCACTCGGCAAATGATGGCGCTACGGGCACTCACGCAAATGCATCGACCTGAGGTAGTGCCGCTGCTGCTGGAGGTGTCTCAAACAGGTTCTGCCGAAGCGCGATCGCTGGCCTTTGAGGCACTAGATCAGTTTATAGACCCTCGCATTAGTCCCGTATTGCTAGAGGGATTAACGGATGTTAGCGCTGAAGTACGACAAGCGGCGATCGCCAGCCTAGCCGTTCGTACCCAAGACAATTCGACAATAGACCTTGTTGAGCGGCTCATTCCTGCGCTCAATGACGCTGACCTTGGCGTAGTAACCCAAGCGGCAAAAGCCTTAGGGCGATTGGGAACCGACAGAGGGGCGATCTCCCTAACTCAAAAATGCAGCGAACCCAATTTAGACCCAACCCTCCACCAAACGCTGATTAAGGCGCTGGGTTGGATCGGTTCCGCTGCTGCACTAGAAGGACTAATGGAAACCTGGCAAACGCTGGCTCAGCAACCGCCACTGCCAGAGCTGCTAATGCAGGAAATTTTGAGCAGCGCCGCTCGTTTTTCAGAGGCTGCGGAGTGGCTGCTAGGGTTAGTGCGATCGCCCATCCTGCAACAGTCACCCAAACTGAGGGCAAACGCAATGCTAAGCCTCGGTCGAATTGGGTCGCCTGCGTTGCTGCCCCTACTGGTAGAGCGCCTCGAAGACTCAGACTACATCGTGAGGCTTCATGTGCTGGCTGCTCTAAAACAGATTGATTCAGCGTTGGCTCATACCGCCATTCAGCAGCGGATAGCAGACCACAATATTACTCCTGAGCTTGCAGAAGGATTGGCGATCGCCCTGCGAGAGTGGTAGTGCTTCAACTTGCACCCATTAGAATAAGACTAAGGTTCTCTGCAATCGCCGTTTTTCTATGACCACTCCAGCTTCCGTTGAATTTATTGATGCCTTTGACGTCATTGTCGTCGGGGCAGGCCATGCAGGGTGTGAGGCGGCTCTAGCAACCGCGCGGTTAGGCTGCAAAACGCTATTGCTGACACTGAACCTAGATAAAATTGCGTGGCAGCCCTGTAACCCAGCCGTAGGTGGCCCTGCCAAGTCTCAGCTCACCCATGAAGTAGATGCATTGGGTGGAGAAATGGGCAAAATGGCAGACCGCACCTATTTGCAAAAGCGCCTGCTCAATAGCTCACGAGGGCCTGCGGTATGGGCGCTACGGGCACAGACCGATAAGCGCGAGTACGCAGCGGTCATGAAGAATATCGTTGAAAATCAAGAGAATCTGACCGTCCGTGAGGGGATGGTAACGGATTTGGTGTTGGGTGCTAATGAAGAAGTGGTGGGGGTTCAAACCTATTTTGGCGTGGCCTTTGCGTGCAAGTCCGTCATTTTAACCACAGGCACGTTTTTAGGCGGTCGCATTTGGGTGGGCAATAAGTCAATGGCAGCGGGTCGCGCTGGGGAATTTGCAGCAGAAGAATTAACGGCAACCTTAAACCGTCTGGGCTTTGAAACAGGGCGCTTAAAAACAGGCACCCCCGCGCGGGTTGATAAGCGCTCGGTAGACTACAGCAAAATGGAAGAGCAGCCCGCAGATGAGGACGTGCGCTGGTTTAGCTTTGACCCTGAAGTGTGGGTTAAAAAAGAGCAGCTCCCTTGCTACATCACTCGTACTACCGCTGCAACCCATCAGCTTATTAGAGATAACCTGCATCTGTCGCCTGTATACGGCGGCTGGGTGGATGCCAAAGGACCGCGCTATTGCCCCAGCATCGAAGACAAGATCGTGCGCTTTGCCGATAAAGAAAGCCACCAGATTTTTATTGAGCCAGAAGGGCGAGAGATTCCAGAGCTGTATATTCAGGGGTTTTCAACAGGTCTACCAGAGACACTGCAATTGCAGATGCTGCGATCGCTCCCTGGCCTAGAACATTGCGCGATGCTCCGCCCTGCCTATGCCGTGGAGTATGACTATATTCCCGCCACGCAGTGCTACCCCACCCTCATGACCAAAAAAATTGAGGGGCTATTTTGTGCAGGGCAAATTAACGGCACCACAGGCTACGAAGAAGCAGCAGCACAAGGGTTAGTCGCAGGCATCAACGCCGCGCGCTTTGTGAACCATCAAGAAATGGTAGTGTTTTCCCGTGAGCAGAGCTATCTGGGTACGCTGATGGATGATCTCTGCACCAAGGATCTCCGTGAACCCTACCGAATGCTCACCAGCCGCTCAGAGTACCGTCTAATTCTGCGTTCTGATAATGCAGATCAGCGATTAACGCCCCTAGGTCGAGAAATTGGCCTCATTGACGATCGCCGTTGGGCATTATTCACCCAAAAGCAATCCAACATCACTGCCGAAAAAGAGCGGCTCCACGCCACGCGACTCAAAGAGCAGGATGAGGTGGGTGTGGCGATCGCCGCTGATACCACTCAAGCCATCAAAGGCTCGATTACCCTTGCAGACCTATTGCGTCGCCCTAGCATTCACTATGTCGATTTAGAGCGCTATGGGCTGGGCATCTCCAGCCTAGAAGACTGCGAAAAAGAAGGGGTAGAAATTGAAATTAAATACGCTGGCTATATCAAACGGCAAGAAAAACAAATCGAGTACACCAGCCGTCAAGAGCATCGCAAACTGCCGCCCAACCTAGATTACGGCAGCATTCAAACCCTTTCAATGGAAGCCCGTGAAAAGCTGAGCAAGGTTAGGCCCCTGACCATCGGTCAGGCCACCCGTATTGGGGGCGTCAACCCTGCGGATATCAACGCGCTATTGTTTTACATCGAAACCGCTTCTCGTCTTGCAGCAAAGTCTTAGCTAATGCCTGACAAGCATGGCATTAGCCCCGTAACGATCCCCCGACGCATCAAGAAGGGGATTGAACAAGCTAGCCTAAATGCTTCAAATGCCAGCTTTAACGGCTTTGGCTAAAGGGTAAGCTTTGACGTCTCCAGGAATGTGCCACAGTTTAAACAGCACAATTCTGGATGACGTGGGATGCCAAAGTTACGAGTTAAAGGATTGTTTTGGGTTTTACCGTGGGTCAAGTCACTCTGGGCCTGGGGCACATTGACCACAATCACCCAGGGATTGCTCCATTTTTGCCTTTGTCTGGGGCTAGCAATAGGGCTGGGATTTGCTGACGTTGCGATCGCCGCTGACCCAGCATCTGCTGCCATCACCTCATCTAACTCACCCACTCAGACAGAACTAGAGACCGTCAATCTGCTTTTTGACCAAGCCTTTGAAGCAACCAACCGCAACGACTTTGTTACCGCAGAAAACTACTGGACTTCAATTCTAGAAACGTACCCCAACAATCCGGCAGTCTGGAGCAATCGTGGCAATGCCCGTGTGAGTCTGCATAAGCTTGCTGAAGCGTTAGCCGATTACAACCAGTCGATCGCTCTCGCACCTGACCAGCCCGACCCTTACCTGAATCGCGGGGCGGCCTTAGAAGGATTGCAGCAGTGGGATGCGGCGATCGCAGATTACAACCATGTCTTAGAACTAGCACCAAACGACGCAGCGGCCTACAATAACCGAGGCAATGCGAAGTCCGGTACAGGAGACTGGCAAGCTGCCCTAGCAGATTTTCAGCAGGCGGCTCAGCTTAACCCTGGCTTTGCCCTAGCCCGAGCGAACTGTGCTTTGGCGCTGTACCAGTTGGGTCAATCAGAAGAAGCCATCCGTCAGTTTCGCAATTTGGTGCGAAAGTATCCGCAGTTTGCCGATATGCGAGCAGCCTTAGCAGCAGCACTTTGGACTCAAGGACAGCGGGGTGAAGCAGAAAGTCAGTGGGTTGCCGTAGTGGGGCTAGACTCACGCTACCGGAATCTAGAATGGGTAGAAACCATCCGCCGTTGGCCTCCGGCGATGGCAGAGGCTTTGGCAAAGTTTTTGTCGCTGCAAACCAAGGGCTAATGATGTTCAATCTCTCACGCAATTAAATTTGTGAACCAGAATCTATGAACCAGTACAATATCCGTCCCGCGCTACAAGCCGATACGAATGCCATCTTTAGCCTGATTCAAGAATTGGCTGTCTATGAAAAACTAATGCATCAGGTAACGGGAACGCCAGATAATCTTAGCGAACATTTGTTTGGCGATGTGCCCTATGCAGAGGCGCTGGTTGTGGAACGAGAAGGTCAGCTCATTGGGTTTGCCCTATTTTTCAAAAACTACTCCACATTTTTAACGAAGCCCGGCTTGTATTTAGAAGATTTGTTTGTGCAAGAAGCCTATCGAGGCAAGGGGATTGGCAAGGCATTACTCAAAGCCGTGGCTCAGATTGCCCAAGATCGCGGCTATGGTCGGCTCGAGTGGAGCGTGCTGGACTGGAATGAAACGGCGATCGCCTTTTA